>NZ_PNCO02000001.1:0-300000 GCF_005886105.2 Pseudoalteromonas galatheae | reverse complement strand
TGCCAAAAAGACCACAGCCACTACCAGAAAATTACCAACTCAAAAATTGCGTATTGTTTATACGCTTGAAATTAAAAGGTTATTAATAATGAGATCAAAACTTTCTGCATTGTCTTTGGCTTTGCTACCTGCACTTGCTTTTACTGCTCAAGCAGCAGTTCAAATTGAAACTACAACAGCAACTGCTGATGACAGCATCCTAGTTGTGTTTAAAGAGAATACTTCTGCAGCACTTCGTGCCAATGCAAGAAATCTAGTTAAAGCGAAAATATCTGATCTGAACGCCGACGGTGTAGATGACAAATACCGTCACGTTTTACAGGGTCGTTTAGCAAACTTTAAATTAGACGGTATTACAGCGAAGCAGGCTATCGAAAAGTTAGCAGCACACCCAGCAATCGCTTATGTTGAACCTGATTATCAAGTAAAAGCGTTAGGTATTCCGGATGATAGCCGTTTTGATGAGCTTTGGGGTATGCATAACACAGGTCAAACAGGTGGTACAGCAGATGCTGACATCGATGCGCCTGAAGCATGGGATATCACTATCGGCTCACGTGACGTGATCGTCGGTGTTATTGACACAGGTGTTGATTATACACACCCAGACCTTGCAGCAAATGCATGGCGCAATCCAGGTGAAGTCGCAGGTGATGGCATCGACAACGATGGTAATGGCTATGTTGATGATGTTTTCGGTATTAATGCTATCACAGGCAGTGGTGACCCAATGGATGACCAAGGTCACGGCACGCACGTATCTGGTACTATTGGTGCGTCTGGTAATGATGCGACGGGCGTTGCTGGTGTAAACCATGAAGTGTCTATCGTGGGGTGTAAATTCTTAGATGCATCAGGCTCAGGCTCAACTTCTGATGCGATTGAATGTATTGACTATATGGTTGCACTTAAAAATGCAGGTCATAACGTTCGCGTTACTAATAACAGTTGGGGCGGCGGTGGCTTTAGCCAAGCACTTTCTGATGCGATCACTGCAAGTGAAAATGCGGACATTTTATTTGTTGCCGCAGCAGGTAACAGCGCAGTAGATAACGATGTAAACCCTCACTATCCTTCAAGTTACGAGCACGACAGCGTATTCTCTATCGCAAGTACAACACACACTGACGCGATGTCTTCATTTTCACAATGGGGTCTAACGTCTGTAGACATGGGCGCACCGGGTAGTGCTATTTTATCTACCGTTCCTGGTGGCGGTTATTCAAGCTATTCAGGCACCTCAATGGCGACGCCTCACGTTGCAGGCGCAGCGGCTCTAGTACTTTCAATCAACCCAACACTTACCGCAGTTGAGCTTAAAAACTTGCTAATGCAAAGTGGGGATGCCAATGCTGATCTTACCGACAAGACTGTATCTGGTAAGCGCTTAAATGTGAATCAAGCAGTAATTGATGCAGATCCAGAGCCAGGCTTTAGAGTATCAGCTCGCCCTGCAAATCAAGAAATCACTGCTGGCGATACAGCAACATATGAATTTACATTTGCTTCTGTCGCTGACTGGCAGGGCACCATTGACTTGTCTGTTACTTCACCAATTGCAGGTGCAACGCTGTCTGCGACTACTGCAATGCCAGGTGATACAGTAACTCTTTCAGTACCTACTACGGCTTCAACTCAGTGGGGCGAGTATAGCTTTACACTTAACGCAACATCTGGCGAGCTTGCGGATCAAGAGCAAGTAGGACTGTATGTATTACCTCAAGGGTTAAGTGATTTCAGCTATGAAAATACTACCACGGTAGACATTCCAGATAACGATACTTCAGGAATTACTTCTGTGATCACTGTGGCTGACACCGTTACTGTATTTGATAGCAATACCTTAGTGGATATTACACACACCTACATCGGCGACTTAATTGTTACGCTTACTTCTCCTGCGGGTACAGTGGCAACACTGCATAACCGTCAAGGTGGCGGTACAGATAATATTAACCAAACCTTTAACTCTGCTGCATTTAATGGTGAAGTTGCAACAGGTGATTGGACATTGTCTGTCTCAGATAATGCAGGTATCGATACAGGTACATTGAACAGCTGGACACTAAACCTAACGGGCCTAGGTGAAGCGTCACCTCAACCTCCTGTTGCGGGCTTTAGTTTTGTCGCATCTGGTCTTTCGGTAGCATTTACGGATGAAAGCCGTGATCCTAATGATGATATCGTTAGCTGGGTATGGGATTTTGGCGATGGCAGCATCAGCACAGACGCAAGTCCAATTCACGAATTTGCAGCCTCTGGTGAGTACAGCGTTGAATTAACAGTAACTGACAGTGAAGGCAACAGCAACACAACTACACAGTCTGTTGTGGTGAGCGCTGATGAGATTGAATTATCCGTTGCTCGCGTCAATAAATCTCGTTTAGGATTTATCCGTGTAGAGCTAGCATGGCAAGGTAGCAGTGCTGACACCGTGACAATTTACCGTGATGGGCAAGCTATTGATACAGTAACAAACTCGGGTAAATTCAGAGACTTCTCGCGTAATTTAGAAGCGACTAGTTACACCTATAAAGTGTGCCAATCTGGTGATATCTGCTCGAATGAAATCACAGTTAACTTTTAATTATTCCATATCTAAAGGTTAATTGAAGCCCCGAAAGGGGCTTTTTTGCGCAAACTTAGATATCGAGCTATATAATCCTGAAGCACAAGATTTACTTAAGCTTGTAAGCTCTACAACCAGCTCAAACACCACACTCTTGACTGCTAAAAGTCAGGTTTTCATAAGCAACTGTACATATTGCAACAGAAATTCGTTTGCAACTTTACTTATTCTGGTTAGAATTGCGGGCTAAATTAAAAAAAGGCAGCAAGATTTAAACCGGAGATGATATGAAAGCAGTGATCCCAGTCGCTGGGTTAGGAACAAGGATGCTTCCTATGACCAAAGCCATTCCTAAAGAAATGTTACCTTTGGTAGATAAACCACTGATTCAATATATAGTGAAAGAGTGTGTTGCTGCGGGCATAAAAGAAATTGTGTTAGTGACTCACTCGTCAAAAAATGCAATTGAGAACCACTTTGATACTAGCTTTGAGCTAGAGGCAACACTCGAAAAACGTGTAAAACGTAAGCTTTTAGACGAGGTCCGTTCTATTTGTCCTGAAGATGTTACGATTATGCACGTCCGTCAGGGTGAAGCCAAAGGTCTCGGTCATGCTGTTTTATGTGCACAACCTATCGTTGGGGATAATGATTTTGTTGTTGTACTGCCCGATGTGATTTTAGATGAATACACTGCCGATCAAGGAAAAGAAAATTTAGCTGCAATGTTATCTCGCTTTGACCATACTAAAGCCAGCCAAATCATGCTAGAGCCAGTGCCACAGCAGGATGTTTGCAAGTACGGTATCGCTGATATCAATGGTGTGTCGCTACGCCCAGGTGAAAGTAGTGCAATAAAGCATATGGTAGAAAAGCCAGCTGTAGAAGAAGCCCCTTCTAACCTAGCAGTTGTTGGCCGCTATGTGCTTTCTAAAAACATTTGGCCACTGCTAAGAAAAACGCCAGTTGGAGCTGGTGGAGAGATCCAATTAACCGATGCTATCGATATGCTGATGGAACAGGAAACCGTTGAGGCTTTTCATATGAGTGGTCGTTCGCACGATTGTGGCGATAAGCTTGGTTACCTTAAAGCCATTGTTGAATATGCGATTCGCGATGAGCAATTAGGTGAAGAGTTTTCACAATTTTTAAACACGCTAATCAATTAAGTATCGCGTCTTAATTTACTGAGGGCTAAACCCGCTGCTACAAATTTACGGAAATTCGTAGCAGCAACTTTGGACCGCGATTGTTTTCATGCCTTTACGCCACAACTCCTTTAACCATTTTATGTCGAGATCGACCACCTTTGGTGCGGAGTAAATCCGTTACTACCGATACACATCACTTCTTTCGATAACTTCAATATCATAACCATCGGGATCTTTAATAAAAAAGAATCTAGCAACTAATATACTTTGATTATAAAAATCCTTTATTTCTTTTGGCTGGTAACCTTTCTCTTGGGCTTGATTAAAAACCGCGGCTAAGTCGTCCACAACAAACGCCAGGTGCCCATAACCATTACCTAGCGTATATTCTTCAGCGACATCATGGTTCCAAGTGAGCTCCAATTCAAACGAGGTTTCATCATTACCAAGGTAGATAAGAGAAAAGTTAGAGAAATCTATACGTCGCTTCACTGCCAATGCAAATACATCATGATAGAATTTAACTGATTGTTCTGCATCTTTTACTCTGACCATAGTGTGGATCATTTTTGCCATTACTTTACCTTTGGAATCAATATGTGTGAGCTCTACGCATCAACCGCCCCCCACCGCTATAAGGTGGTCAAACGTTCAATTCGCATTCAAGGTGTAGTGACTAGCCTCGCCTTAGAAAATGAAACTTGGCAAGTTTTAGAAACCATCGCGCAAAGTGAACAATTAACACTTTCCGAGTTTATTTCGACACTTTATCAAGAAGTAATTGAGCGTCATGGTGAGATCAAAAATTTGGCGTCTATGTTGCGTGTCACATGTTTAACCTACCTTGCAAATAGTAATACACTCGATCTGCAAAGTGGTAGTAACTGATTACTACAATTAATGACGCTCTAGAAATCGTTGCCACGTTATATTTGGGTTAATAACGCGTATGGGAGATATCACTTGTTTGAGTATCGTGAGAGGCGGCTGCTCAACCTCATGACCATCCTCTTTCAATCCAAGCAAATACTGAAAACTGGCTTTGCTACCAAGTTGAATAGCTGAGATGCGGATCTGTTGTTCAAAGTTCAACCTCATACTACTAATAGCAGTTTTCATACCTTGCTGATCAACATTGGGTAAACCACATTTTTGTAGATATCCTTGTCTTTCACCTTCTCCAGAAAACCAAATTCTGACCTTCTCGCTATAACGACCAGTTTTCGCAGGTAAATCGAACATAATACGCCGCTCTCCTAGCTGTTTTACTAATGCTAGATATTGTTCCAGTCCAGCTTGCCATAGTGCAGGATGAATGGGCACCACTCGTGGTTGAATTTTACCGTGGGTGTTAAAGTGAAATACATGAACATGGCCTTCGTAATAAACATCATCCAGGGTAAGTGAGCCAATTTCATCACTATACGCACCGGTGTAATAACTCAGCAAAGGCAACCAAAAGTGCCAATGCTTAGGCTGTTCACGCTTTAGCTTTTCATCAGAGTAAATATAGCCATTGAACAAGGTATGAAGTTCCATAGAGGAAAATGCTCGTCTGCCTAAATGAGTTTTCATACAGTGGTCAATATCTTGAGTTTAAAACAGATTTAAGTTTAACGGTTTTTAGTCTTTTTCGGAAGTTTGATAGCTCTTGTACTTTTTCCCCGTGAGCTTTAGCAAGTAAAAGATACACAGCATAAAATCGTTACCATCAAAGAAATGGTTAATTTTGGGAGTATGACTTGATAAGTAAATTATTAAGCGTGAAAAAAGCCGCGTCTCCGCGGCTTAACTGATTGGACTAATCATACTTTACTTAACTGCCTGTTACAGTATCACAAGCTACTGAAACATCGATGATTTCATCTGTTCCATCGGGTGTGATAGACGCTGTAAATGGTGCTGAAATTCGAGGATCTACTCTGACAGCGTATGATGCGATATCACCGTTAAGTGCTGACAGTGCAAATGTACCGTCACCGTTATTCGCAGCTGTGCGGAATGGCTTAGTAGTGCTTGATCTATATTTTACAATCGCACCTGGAATAACTTCTGTTACCGTTGTATCGTTAGAACAAACAGCTCTAACAGTTACATTTTCGTTCACAGTAGTTTGAATTGGGTTTGCTAGCGTGATCGCAATTGGGCCATTACATACCTGAACTTCAGCATTTGTTGATGACGCATTCCCCCACACGTTACCTGCAGCATCACGGATAACTACACGTGCTGTTGCGGTTGAGCTAATACCATAACGCGCTGAAGTACTAGCTGAAACAACGGTTTTTGACGTAGCACCACCGCGTAAATAGCTTGATACGCTCGCATCAGCAGAGGTCATACTCACATATAGACCTGAACTCGGAACAGTATCGCCAGTCACATTAACAGTAATACCTTGCGTACAGATTGGAACTGAACGAGACAGTGTAAAAAACGTAAGGTGGTCGGTTTTAAAAGAGGCTTTGTAAGCCGTACCTTCAGCGTTTAACGCACCAACGGTTGCTTTATTCGTTTCTGATTGCCATTTTCCGGTATCTTCATTATTTGAAGAGACATCAAACATATCTCCCGTCTGAATTGTTCTATCACCAGAAGGTGCTAAAGTTGCGACGGGAAGTGAAACAGAAACGTCGATCTCTTGACTAAATTGCTTGATCTTAGTTCCGTTATTATCTTGCATAGTAACATTGCTTACACCAACAGGTTTTTTAACGCTGGTTGTACTACCAGCACTCAAGCCTGCTGGTAAAACAGCTGAAATCTTGCTAGACGTGGGATCCGCAGAGCCAACCGTTAATGATACAGAAGTACCTGTGACAGCATTACCATTTGCATCTCTTAGCTGCACGCCCGCAGGAATAGAAACATCAGAACTTGCATTACCTTTTGCAGCCACAGCAGTAACAGGAGATGCTGTTGTTGCGTTAGTAACACTTTCAGAAACACTTACTTCAACAACTTCATCACCACCTTTCGACACAAGCGCCAATTCAGCTTCAAGGGTAGCCTCTGAGTCTTCGTTACTTAAGTCAATATCAAAGCTCTTTGAAAAGTAACCGTCAGCAGTTACAACAGCCGTTACAACCCCGACATCAGCTCCTTCTTTTACGGTAAATGTGTAGCTACCGTCTTCTGTTGTAATTTGAGTTATTGCGTCACCGTCGACATTAACCAAACTCGAAGCTGGCTCTCCATCCTCAAAAAAGGCAATTGTCGCTGGTGCAACTATATCAACTGTATCAACGTCAACTACATTGCCACTTACAGCAAATGCTAAGGCCGCAGGGGTTTCTGGCGCCACTATCACCGGATCAGTTGGGTCGGGCGGTGTCACTACTACATTATTATCGTCATCGCTAAAACAGCCTGACAAAGCTAAAGCTGAAGCCACAGATAAAGCGAGTAAAGATTTTTTGTTCGAAATCATGATTGGTCCTTGTTCCCTTTTTTGAAAGCGCCAAGCAGCGCTAACGCGCGTTTTAGTACATCGAAATTTAAATATAGAAAAGGTTTAAGGATTGTCCAGTTTGGAAATAAAATTTTTTAACTGACTAAAGACTTAAAATTTTGAACGACTTTATAACACTCTAGATATTCGAAATACGCGCTCAAGTGACTGACCTTAACACAGCGCTTTCATGACTATAGCTCAGCCTAAATTCGGCTTCTAATCTAGCCCATCAACAAGCTTTTAAGTGTTACCAACTCGAAATAAGGCAGAGCGATATCGGTGTGTTGAATTTGAAGCTAGTGCTTTTTTGGTATTTGCATGAATGACTTTGGTTGTGATTCAACAACACTAAAATAGAGGGTGGCAAGATCGTTTAGACGTTCAGTAATTCACTAAATTAAATTGGGTTTAAGTGTGACTAAACAGCTCGAGTAGATTGTGAGGTACTTCAATAGAGTAAATAATACCCGCATAATTCTCAGTGGCAGAGCTACTGTAAAAAAATAAGCCCTGCTTACCAAAGCAGGGCTTATTATATCTAACTTGTAGTCAGCTTATAAGCTAAGGCTATTAAGAACCTGTAACTTCTTCACAAGCCATTTTTAGCTCTTGGTTAGCAACTTCAGTACCAGCTTCAAAAGTGAATGATGTCGCCTGATCTTCTGCAGTTTCTAGTGACAATACGTCAATGCTCACTGTGTACGTCTCACCAACAACTAGGTTATTTAATGAGTATGTACCTTCAGCATTTGCAGCAAGGTATGTTGCCTTGTCAGCACGACGGTAAGTAACCACTGAGTTTTGTACTGGAACAGAGACCGACTCGTCATTAGAGCAAACGCCCGTCAAGTCGAAAGATGCTGTTGTGTACTCAACCGCTGGCGCTTCTAACGTTACTGCAACAGCTTCACCACATACTGCTACTTCATTTTCAGAATCAAACCACACTGTACCTTCTGCGTCACGAAGTACAATACGCGCAGTAGCGTCAGCGCTTACATTGTTTTTACCCGCGTTCTCTGCAGTGTAAATCACTTTAGACGTTGCGCCTGAAGCGATAAACTTAGTTGCATTGATATCAGATGACTGAACGTCAACAAATAAGCCGCCTGCAGGTACGTCACCAGTAATATTTACAGAAACATCATTGTTACATACGGCAACTTCATCAGTTGCGGTGAAGAATGTAAGGTGATCTGTCATAAATGAAGCTTTGTAAGCCGTGCCAGCGTCGTTTAAAGCACCAACAGTAACTTCATTATTAGTCTCTTTAGTCCAAACGCCTGTATCTTCGTTATGAGATGAAAGGCCTAAAACATCGCCAGTTTCAACAGCGCGGCCTTCAGATGCTAGTACAGTATCTTTTGGAATAGAGATTGAGATAGAGATTGGGTTGCTGAACTTTTTGATCTTAACGCCATTCTCATCAGTCATTGTTACGTTAGCAACACCGACTGGAGCTGCTAAAGTCGCAGCGCTATCTGCATTCAGTCCTTCAGGAAGCACTGCACCGGCAGCTGAAGATGTAGGATCAGCAGAGCCAACGTTAAGTGTTACTTTTGTACCAGTGATAGCTTCACCGTTTGCGTCACGAAGTACAACACCTGCAGGAATTACTACGTCAGCACCAGCTTTACCTTTTGCAGCAGTTGCTGTGATTGCAGCATCTACAACACCGCCTTCAACTTCAGTTTCCACAACTTCTTCAACTGTTGAATCAGTATTTTTAGAAACAAGCGCTAATTGAACCGCCACTTCAGCAACATCTTCTTCCGTAGTAAGATCAATATTAAAGCTCTTTGAGAAGTAGCCATCAGCGGTTACAACAGCTGTAATTTGAGAAAGCTCTGCACCTTCTTTAACAGTAAATACAAAGTTACCTGCTGCACCAGTTTCAACTGTTGCCGTTACTTCGCCTTTGGTATTTACGATATTTTCAGAAGCTTCGCCGTTTTCTAGGAAAGCGATTTTAGCTGGAACAATGTTAGTGCTATCTTTATCAACAACGCTACCACTCACAACTAGAGAAAGTGCATCAGGTGCTTCTGGCGCTACTACTACTGGATCTGTAGGCTCTGGTGGCGGGATAGTTACGTTATTGTCATCGTCACTGAAACAGCCAGAAAGCGTCAACGCAGAAGCGACTGACAGCGCAAGAAGAGATTTTTTGTTTGCAATCATGATTAGTCCTTGTTTTCTTTTTCATTAACAACGCCACGTTAGCGCGTTAACACACAAAAAAAGCTCCATTGCTAGGAACGGAAGCTTTAAATTAAAAATTTGTATGGTAGACAGGGACTAAGTCATTCCCTGACCCGATTCAACGTGAGCTTTGCAGTCAACTCTATGACCAAGATATAAACAGCCCACGATGACCCTGCTAATCTATCACAGTAAAGCGTTAGATCCAACCGCTTGATTTAGTTTAAAAGTAGGATACCGTTGGTACACTAAATACACAATGAATGAAGTGAAATTTATCGTAAATAATCGCAACATAATGGTTATTTATTAACGAGGCATAAATTGTAAATGTGTAGCTATCGTCACGAGATAAAATTAAAAAGAGAATCGCGACCCGTAACCACGGTTTACTCCGTAAAAACACACCAAAACACCACTCTCGTAGCGGCGGGTTTATCCCGCGATAAGCGCCCCGCGACACAAAGTCACCGCTACGAATAGGTAATTCCTAGTTATTGTAGACTTACCTGTGACCATCTCTTATTTATAGGTCAAATACACTTCTCTTAGTCGAGCCAAGTTACTATATACATAGCTGCTCGATAAACGCCCTTGGTTTAAGAATGTTTTATCAATATTAACCGGCGTGTTAACTAAATGACCTCGACCAATTGCAATGGCATTTGTTGATTCACCAATTCGCGTACTTGCAGCATGACGCCACGCCTCATTTCCTTTAATTTGACCATAACGTGTTGGTGCCATGTCTTTTCTAGGTGTAAGTGGAATGCTAAAAGATATACCTGCGATTTGCACATCGGTATCTTGCGCAAATATCGACACGTAGCTATCACCAAACCAGAAGCGCGTTTCTAATTTAACACCACTATCCTCATAAAAGAATCGACCTGCAGTTGCGTGAAAACTGACATCTTGCTCAACCCAGTTATAACGATAAGACAAGGTTTGATAATCCTTATCTAAGTCATAATCATCGTACTCAAAGTATCCAAGCTCTGCTGAAAATTGATGACGACCATTGCCACTCAACCAGGTTGTTTCGTTCTTAATACCTGTGTAATCATTAAACTCTTTAAAAAAGCCGATATGTGTTTGGTTATAAATACCATAAGGCAGTGCAAATGTTTGATAGATAGTCGCTTGTGTTAAGCCACTTTGTTTAGCCAAACGGCCAAATGCCTTACCATCATCGTAGTCACTCGTATTGGCAACTTCAGTTTCGGCACTTAAATTAATACCACCGCCATACCACATTGGTACATCAACATCAGCTTTTAAAGCGAGTGAGAAATCATAAACTCCCAGCTCCGTTGCCAACCTTGAGTCCAGTGCAGGACCAACGGTTAACCTTGGTTTAAAGTACGCGCTATTTGCCTTTGGCATACCAACCCAAGACACACTACCAATTGGGTCCATTTCGCCTCGACGAATATCCATATCAGGTGTAGTGCCAGTATTTACAAACTCTCTATAGTTATTAATGTGGCCTCTAAGTGCCAACATTGGAATACCACGGTTTAGCAATTGAACAGTAAACTGCGCGTTCGGCTCGTTCACATGTTCAGCAATACGACCTAATACTAAGCCAATTGCATCTATGTCGTTGCGATTAAAAACATAGTTTTCAAAACTCACGACAACATGAGGGTCTCGATTAAAGCCAACACTCACCGACTCAAAGCCATCTTCCAAGAGTGCCGCTTTTAAAGCGCGCGTTTGCATTGTTAGAGACTTTTTATATTCATCACGCTCTGTGACTTCTTTTTTCGCTTCAGGAAGAGGTTTACGGGCGAGACGGCGCTGCTCCTCATAATGAGCTTTAAATGCCGCTTCTCGCTCGGCGTCTGCATCAAGCGTTGGCGCTGGAGCTGCTTCTAAGGGGTCATTTAATGTTGCCCGCTCAAACAAAGGCATAGAGAAGTTTACACCCCAAAAAGTGTCTTTTTCAGCGTGATCGGTATTACTGTAAAACTTACTGGTAAGCGTTAAAGTACCTACATCATAAATCCATGCTTTTGGTACTGTTAGGCGCAAACCGGCATTAACCGCATCAGCATCATGTTCCACTTGCACAGCTAGCCAGTCTAGTGGCTGCCACTCAATCCCAGCAAATGCACCATCCATTTGCCCAGTTGCGCGATCGCTTACCGCAAAACCTGCAGAGAATCTAAAGTCGTTCCACTCACGAGACCCTGCCAAATAATAGGTTTCATAATTGTTAGCCGCACCGCCGAGGTCTTTACCTCCTACTGCTAAGTTAAACCATTCTTTCGGCACAAAAGGGAGTTGGTATTTAAGATTAAAAGAAAGGTCACGGGTCTGATTTTCGGCTTTTATTTCAGCGTTAAATAGATTGTCATGCATCGAACTTGCAGCTATTTGGCCACTTACTTCTAATCCATCAAACAGTCCAGCAGCAAAAATATAATTATGCCCATCAACATACCCCTCACCACGAAGATCTAGGTTATTATTGTAACCAATATCTATACTTCCCTTTTTAAGTACCTCAGCAGTAGGGGTATTAAAAATACCAGTGTACCCCGCAAATGCAGTGTAGTTATTTATTTGGGTATCAGCTAAAACAGGTATGCTTGCAAGTGCAATACTACCTGCAAGAATCGTATTTATTTTTGACATGTGCGCAGACCGATTTTTATTTTCAATTCTTGAATTAAGTGTGAAAGAGCAAATTAACAAACTCAGCCACCGTTATAAGTGTTATGTAGATATCCTACAATGAAGTATAGAAAAACCCAACCTCGTAGCAGCGGGTTTAGCCCGAGAAAGATCGTCGCGACATAGCGACATAGAGTCGCCGCTACGAATGTATAACCCCGCGATAAGCATGTTACACGTTTCTAAAGTTAACCACTTTCAGCTCGGACTCACGCTCGACTTCAAGTACTTGGCGTTTTTCATTCCACACCAAATCACAAATACCATCTGTAGGATTAAAACCTGTAGGTGCTTCTAGCAACAATTTACGAATAAGCTCATGATCAAAATTATGACAAGCCGTGTCCATTGCACTCATAAAAGACTCTAGCTCTGCCATTGGTAGTTTTACCTCGTTGGCCGTCATGATCCGTGGATGAGAGGTCTCTTCTACATTGTCACCAATCAATAATTCTTCATATAACTTTTCACCTGGTCGCAATCCTGTACATTCGATCTCGATATCGCCATGAGGGTTTGACTCTGACTTTACCTCTAGGCCAGAAAGATGCACCATTTTGGTCGCTAAGTCTTTGATCTTAACAGATTCACCCATATCTAACACAAATACGTCACCACCCTTACCCATAGCACCCGCCTGAATAACTAACTGCGCAGCTTCTGGTATGGTCATAAAAAACCGGGTGATATCTTTATGCGTTAAGGTAATTGGTCCACCTTCTTTAATTTGCTTACGGAATAGAGGCACAACTGAACCGCTAGAGCCAAGTACATTACCAAAACGTACCATGCAAAAGCGGGTATTTTTAGACGTTACTTTACTTTCAGCCAAGGCTTGTAACACTAACTCTGCCATACGCTTGGTTGCACCCATTACATTTGTGGGGCGCACCGCTTTATCTGTAGAGATTAATACAAAAGTCTCTACTCCCGCGTTAATAGCGGCTTTAGCTGTGTAATAAGTACCAAATACGTTATTACGAACACCCTCAACAACATTTTGCTCTACAAGCGGTACATGCTTGTAGGCCGCGGCATGATAGACAGTTTGCACCCCAAAGGCTTTCATGCAAGTTTCAATACGGTTGATACGTTGCACCGACCCCATAACAGGTACTATTTCCAATGATACGCCTTTATTCAATGCAAGCTGATTCAGCTCCTTTTCAATGCTATATAAACCATACTCGGACACCTCAAAAAGCACCAGCTTTTTAGGTCCATTTAATATGATTTGCCTACATAGTTCGGAGCCTATAGAACCGCCGGCACCGGTTACCATAATGACTTTATCTTCTATATTTGCAGCCATCAGCTCTGCTTGTGGCGCTACTGGGTCTCTGCCCAATAAGTCTTCGATTTCGACTTCTTTTATATCATTAAGCTGCGCTTTACCGTCAATAACGTCTGCCATACCTGGCACCGTCATCACCTCGAGCGGTAGTTTTTCTAACTTAGTGAGTATTTCTTTACGGCGAGAGCGCGATACGCTTGGTAAAGCAAGCAAAACCTTATTTACTCGCTTTTTATCTATCAAATTATAGATTTCGTCAAAGGCGACAACGGGGATCCCCTGGATAATCGCATTATGTTTGGTAGCGTCATCGTCTAGATACGCCGTAACATAATAGTCAGGACCTGTTGCTAGCGCAGTAGCTAACTGCCGGCCTGCATCTCCAGCGCCATAAATAACCACTGGGGTTTTAGTAAATGAGGTTAATCGCCAAATAAGTGCTCTTACCAAAATACGCGATCCCCCCACTGAAAGTATCATCAACCACGCATAAATAAAGGGCATAGTACGAGGGATAGCGGTTTGCGTAAAAAATGAAGACAACACTAAAATCACGGTACTAATAACTGTACCAAGTACAACAGCACCTACGGCATTTGCCCCAACGTAACGGAGCACTGCACGATATAAACCAAGTTTTACAAATATCACCAAACTCATGGGGAGTAATAACGCGAGGATTAACCAGTTTTTAAAATTAGCCAGTGGTGCAAAGCTATCAAGGCGAACAATAAGCGCTAACCAAAAGGCTGAGACTATAAAAACTGAATCTAATACGAGCGTGAGAAGTCGTTTTTGGCTACGAGAAGCGCCAAGTAAGGCGCGAAACCAACTATCCATTGTGTTCCCTTTTTATTCCAATCCGAATTAAAACCGCAGACGAACTAAAGCATAGTACATGTTGCAGTATACACAAAAGTAGCAAAAATGTATGAGGAAAATATGAAGAAGCTTAAGTTTAAGACAGAGAACATCTTAAACTAGTGTTTACCAACTCTATCTCCTGACCCACTGCCAGTTGCGGTCATTACTATATATTTAAAATAGTTAGCCACTGTCAAAGTATCAATCATTTTCCTATCTGTTATCGCAAGTAATTCAGGGGTAGACATATCGATTTCATTCACCTGCGCGAGACCAGTAATTCCAGGCCTAACCGAATATATATCTTTAGCTTCTCTCGCATATGTGAGCTCTTCTTGATTGTAAAGACCAGGGCGCGGGCCTACCAAGCTCATTTCACCTTTTAGTACATTCCAAAGTTGTGGAAGCTCGTCTAGTTTTGTTTTGCGAAGAAAATGCCCAAATGGTGTAATCGAAGAAGAACTCGCAAGGTGGCTTGCCACAGAAGCCGTATCCACTTTCATCGTTCTAAACTTAACTAAAGTAAATGGTTTTTTATTTCTACCTACACGCTCTTGAGTAAAGATTGGTGAGCCAGTATCAAAGAGACCAATAACGTATAAAATAACCAAGAAAGGGAATGCGAACAAAAGGCCAAACAAGGCAAATAAAAAGTCGAGTAAACGTATCATTAAATATTCCATGTCTTAATTTTTAGCTGAAAGTTTGAAACCGTGCTCGATAGAGTAAGGAGGTTTCCAACCTAAAGTGTTCTTAGTGTGAGTTATATCTATTTGCAATGACCCGGTTAATCGATCAACGACTTCTTGCTTACCAAACAACCTACCAACTAGGTTAAAACACCATAAAGGCACGGGTAGTGAAAGGTTTGGCTTACTTTGCACTCTCGCCATGAGCGATACCATCTCAGCAGTTGATATATCGTTATCATCACTCACCAAAAAAATTTGATTAGCGGCCTTCGGGTGTTCAATACACACTTTGATTAAATCCACCAAGTTATAAACAGATACTAAACTGCGCTTGTTATTGTTTATTAATCTGAACGGTAATGGCAACCCCTTACTAACAAGTTTCATTAAAGATGCAAAATTAGCTTTCACACCTTCTCCATAAACAAGTGGAGGGCGAATTATAACAATCTCCATACCTGTTTGCTTACCAAGCTCCATTAGCAATAATTCAGCTTCTGACTTAGAAACACCATAAAAATCTTCCGGTTTTGGTGTATCTAATGAAGTAAACGCTGACTTTCCTGTTGTACTTTCCCCATTCACTTTTATGGTACTAACAAATATAAAGCGCTTCACGCCAACTTGAGCTGATTGTTTTGCTAAATTAAGTGTGCCTGCTGTATTAACTGCTCTAAATTCACTCAACGGTTCCTTTACCAAATCGTCCATAATATGAACTCTCGCAGCACAATGTACAACAACTTCAACGTTATTTAATAAATTTAAGTAATCAGTATCCTCAGCTATATCTGCATTATAGTGATTCTCTCCCTGTATACCTGAGCGGCTCAGTAACTTTAAAGAATAGCTATCATTAATTATTTTCGTTAAATTCTTGCCAATAAAACCTGTAGCACCAGTAATTAATACATTATTCATTAGCTTTAGGTCTCTTTAGAAGCTCCAACAACTTAAAAGGTAATTTTAAAGTTAAGAAAAATAAATTAGTGTAAACCCCATTTTCGCAACATGCTCTCACAATTTCTTTATTCAAAGTCATTGAACTTTTTAGACCGGAAGTACTTACTCCGCCATCACGCATTCGCACCAAAACTTTACTTATGTGCTTATAGTTAACTTTGTTAACGAATAAAAATCTAACAAAAGCTTCATAGTCTGCTGATATTTTATAGTTAACTTTATATAAGCCATATATATCGTAAACAGACTTCTTAATAAATGTTGCGGGGTGAGGTGGCATCCAACCAAATCTCAACTTCCATGGTTTAAAATTAGGCAATGAATAAAAACGAGTTACTTTTTCTAAATTGTCTGACTTAACAAATATAAGATCTCCATGTACAACATCTATTTCTGAATCAAAGCAACATACTATTTTAGAAACTACGTCTTCTGATTCATAAAAGTCATCAGAGTTTAAAATACCCACAATATCACCAGTAGATTTTTTAATTCCTTTATTCATGGCATCATAGATACCTTTGTCAGGCTCACTAACAATAGTAGCTATTCGATCTTGATATTTATCAATTATATCTAACGTTTCATCACTTGAACCACCATCTATGACTATATATTCTATATCTTGATAATTCTGAGACAACACTGATTTTATCGTATCTTCAATGGTTTCTGCGCTGTTATAACAAACTGTAATTATTGAAACTTTCATTTTTTTCTAACCACTAATGATCCTAAAAGTAGCAACTACTAAGTTTTTAGCAGTCTCTTCAGAGTTCGATTCAGCGTAACAACGCAATTCAGGTGCATTACCCGAAGGCCTTAAATGTACAATATCTCCATTTTCCATCGTTATGCGTAAGCCATCGGTTAAATCAACTGTATATTCTAACTCGTACCCTAATTTAACTAAAAAAGAGCTCGCGTCTTTTTCTAACTCAGCAATCAAATCAAGGCTTTTTTCTCTGGCAAAATTTTGTAATCTATCGCTTGCCGTAAAGCGGTTTGGTAACTTAGTTAACTGTTTTGATATGGGTTCTTGCTCAGCTAATAATAAAATTGCTGGTAATACAGCATCCCGGGTAGGAAGAGCAGCTAGTTTTTTACCGTTAACATCTATAGAAGACCCTAAAATATAACCGCCATTCGCTTCAAAACCCGCAATCGAAGAGTATTGCTCACCTAACTGTTCAAACTCAGCAATAACATAAGGTGAGCCAATCTTTGTGCGCTTAACTTGTTTAAAGCTTTTAGACAGTTCGATTGCAGTGTTACAACTTACAGGTATTGCAAGTGCTTCAATGTTGAGTAACTGGCTACACAATAAACCTAAAATATCACCTCTTAGCCAATTGCCGTGTTCATCTGCAATTAGTGGGCGATCTCCATCACCATCTGTTGATAAAATAGCATCAAAGTTATACTCTTTTGACCAGTTTAATGCGCGTTTTTTGTCTTCATCTGATACCGCTTCTGTATCTATCGGAATAAACTCATCGCTTCGGCCTAAACTGAAAACATCCGCACCAAGCAATTCAAATAAAGCTTTATAAATATCTCGCCCTGCGCTTGAGTGCTCATAAATACCTATTTTTTTACCTTTTAGAGCATCTGTATTAAAGAGTGATAAATAGCGCTGGCTATACGCCGTTTTTGCACCTGGATTATCGTGTAATTCTGATAAATATTGCGGCAGAGCTTCGAATGAAGCATAACTAGCTAAAATAGCTTGCTCATCTGCTTTTGTAATTTCACCATCTGGGCGATAAAATTTAAGCCCATTTCGATCAAATGGAATATGACTACCTGTTACCATAATACAGGGCATACCATCTTGTATGGCTTTATAAGCAAGAGCAGGCGTTGGAATAACGCCATAATATACAACCTTTAAATCACGTTGTTTTAATGCAGTTGCACACGCCTGAGCTATTGCATAACTACTTGGACGGTTATCTATCGCAATTGCCACTGTATCAAAGGTAAATGCATTTTCTATCGCTATGATAAAGGCTATAGCAAAGGCTGCACTCACATCTGGTGTGAAATCTTCAACAAGCCCACGTGCACCACTAGTACCAAAAGCAATACCACTTTCTGCGATAACTTCGGCACAAATTAATTTATTTTCCATATAAAACCTTTTAAAAATTCGTACAAGAAGGAAGTAACAACTGCGAGTTGCAAGCTTAAGGTGACGAACTGTAAATACATCCAATTCATGGTGACTCACCTAAAGGCCGAGTACCTTTCCCCTCATAAGTGCAGCTTGCGCCTTTAAACCTCTTTGTGAATTATCTTATTCACTCGACCATAGCGATCTTCAAAGCGCACAATATCATCTTCACCTAAGTACGAGCCAGACTGCACTTCAATAAGTTCTAAATCTACTTTACCTGGATTTTCTAGTGCATGAATCGCAGTAATAGGAATGTATACTGATTCATTTTCAGTGACAAACTGCTCTGTATCATCAATTTGTACTTTTGCAGTACCAGAAACCACAATCCAATGCTCAGCTCTGTGATGGTGCATTTGCACTGATAGCTTTGCACCTGGTTTAACCGTAATACGTTTTACTTGGAAGCGCTCACCGTTATCTACCGAGTCGTATTTACCCCAAGGGCGATATACTTCACGGTGGAATTTAACTTCTGAGCGTTCGTCCGCTTTTAATTGGCTAACGATTTGTTTTACTTTTTGAGATTCGTCTTTGTGCGCAACTAATACAGCATCTTTGGTATTGACGATGACTAAGTCTTCAACACCTACAGTGGCAACCAACTTGTCTTCACCAAATACTAACGTGTTTTTTGTATCAACAGATTTAACGTCACCGATAAAAGCATTTCCACTTTCATCTTGTGAAGACACTTCCCAAAGGGCAGCAAAACCACCTACATCGCTCCAATCTGCATCCATAGGCACCACAACTGCATCTTTTGTGTGTTCCATTACTGCATAGTCAACTGATTCATCTGGGCAAGCTTCAAACGCCTCTTTATCTACACGCACAAAGTCCATGTCATTATTTTGTACTTGAATCGCTTTTTCACACGCTTCATAAATATCTGGACGAAATGCTTTTAACTCTTCGAGATAACGGCTTGCCTTGAATAAAAACATGCCGCTATTCCAGTAGTAATCACCACTGGCAATATACCCTTGTGCCGTTTCAAGGTTGGGCTTTTCTACAAAACTATCAACAACAAAGCCGTGCTCAACTTCAGCACCACGCTTTATATAACCGTAACCCGTCTCAGGGGTATTGCCGACAATACCAAAGGTCACTAATTTACCTTGCTCTGCTAACAATTTTGCTTTGTTAACACTTTCTTGGAAAGCAGCTTGGTTTTCAATTACATGATCAGCAGCTAAAACTAGTAATAATGCATCTTGACTGTTTTCAAATGCTTTAAAGGCTGCTAACGCAATAGCTGGTGCCGTATTACGACCCACAGGCTCCAAGAAGATACCACTGTGCGCCACACCTATTTGACGAACTTGCTCTGCGGCAATAAAGCGATGCTCTTCGTTACAAATTAACATTGCAGGTGCGTGTTCAAGACCATTTAATCTTAAAATAGTCTCTTGCAGCATGGTGTTTTCACCATGCAATTTTAAAAATTGTTTTGGGTAGTTACCGCGTGACAATGGCCATAAACGTGTGCCTGAACCGCCCGCCATGATGATTGGAAGTATCATATTCGTTATCCCTATGTATTCTGTAATGCTTCAAAGTACCATTTTGTATGCTTATGGACTTTTTTATCTTTTAATAGGCTGTCTATATCGAACCATTGATATTTACCATGTTGAATATCATGTGGTAAGTCATTTAGCGGTTTGCTCAGCCTTAGGATATAAGCAATGGCAACATAATGGGTGCTAAAGCCATAACCAAAGACGTTGTCATCATAAAAATGGTCATAAGGCCCTAAAAGACTTGCTTCTGATAGTGAAAATGCCTCGCCAAGTTCTTCTTGAGTTAACCTTTCAAATGCTTCTGCAAGCGATTCGTTTTTCAAAACCCGTCCTCCAGGCACAAACCAATTCCCTTGTGCTGGTTTATTTAGCCGCTCACCTAACAGTGCTTGGTTATTTTCATCTAATATAACAAAATCGATTGAAACAAGTGGCGCGCTTTCTATTACTGTCGAAAACGTATTTTTGTCTAGAAACATCCTGTGTTCTCTATTATTTTCTAAAGTTATCTTGGTTCGCTAAAAACCATTCATATGTATCTTTTAAACCTGCCTCTAAGGAAACGCTATATTCCCACCCCAGTGACTTAAGGCGAGACACGTCCATCAATTTACGCGGCGTACCATCAGGCTTAGTCACGTCAAACTCTATAGCACCTTCAAAACCAACTACTTTCGCAACTGTTTCAACAAGCTCTCTAATTGTACAATCTACGCCTGTGCCTACATTTATATGGCTTAACATCTCTTGTGTATTTGCACTGTATGTTTCTGAATCTAAGTTCATTACGTGTATTGATGCAGCAGCCATGTCGTCTACATGCAAAAACTCTCGCATCGGCTTACCTGTACCCCATGCAACCACTTTGTCATCACCTGCCAACTTTGCCTCATGAAAACGACGTATCAGTGCTGGAATAACATGAGAGTTTTCTGGATGGAAGTTATCATTTTCTCCATACAAATTAGTTGGCATGACAGAGCGATAATTACGACCATATTGACGATTATAAGATTCACACAGTTTGATACCTGCAATTTTTGCTATCGCATAAGGCTCATTAGTAGGCTCTAAAATACCCGTTAACAGTGCCGTTTCTGTCATTGGTTGCTCTGCAAATTTAGGGTAGATACAACTTGACCCTAAAAACAGCAAATCATTAACACCAGATAAGTGCGCGCTATGAATGATGTTATTTTGAATCGTTAAATTCTCATAAATGAATTCTGCAGGGTAAGTATTATTCGCTACAATCCCACCTACTTTTGCCGCAGCAAGATATACCTGGTCTATTTGATACTCTTCAAAAAATTCACGAACCGCCTGTTGGTCCAACAGGTTTAACTCCGCTCTGCTTTTTGTAATAACCTTAATATCATCAGATTGCTTTAACTTTCTACCTATCGCGCTGCCAACCATACCATTATGACCTGCGACAAAAACTGTTTTAGAACTCATTTCTTTATCCATTATAAAACCCAGCATAAGCTGGGCTATCATTCTATTTCTGACTTACTGCTCTGAGGTTACTCTACTGAAACACTCACATCATAGCCGTGAGACTTCAATAATGCATGCTGCTTCGCTTTAGCTAAATCATGTTGGACCATTTCTGCACACATTTCTTCTACAGTAATCTCTGGCTCCCAACCTAACTTCTCTTTCGCCTTAGTAGGATCGCCTAACAATGTTTCAACTTCTGCTGGACGAAAGTAACGCGGATCTACACGCACAATCACATCACCTACTGATAGCGCCTGTGCGTTATCACCTTCAATCGCAACCACTGTCGCTACTTCATCAACACCTTCACCAATAAATTCAAGCGTAACACCCAGCTCTTTTGCTGATAGAGACACAAATTCTCTTACTGAGATTTGTTTACCTGTCGCAATTACAAAATCTTCCGGTGTATCTTGCTGAAGCATCATCCACTGCATGCGAACATAATCTTTTGCATGACCCCAGTCACGTAATGCATCCATATTACCTAGATATAAACACTTCTCTAAACCTTGTGAGATGTTCGCAAGACCGCGCGTGATTTTACGCGTTACAAACGTTTCACCACGCCGAGGCGATTCGTGGTTGAATAAAATACCATTACATGCATACATACCGTAAGATTCACGGTAATTTACCGCAATCCAGTACGCATACATTTTCGCGACAGCGTAAGGTGAGCGAGGGTGAAAAGGCGTAGTCTCTTTTTGCGGGATCTCTTGTACCTCACCATAAAGCTCAGACGTTGAAGCTTGATAGAATTTAGTCTTTTTCTCTAATCCAAGAAAACGGATTGCTTCTAATAGACGTAATGTACCAATAGCATCTACATCAGCAGTATATTCTGGTGCCTCAAACGATACGGCTACATGGCTTTGGGCACCTAAGTTGTAAACCTCATCAGGTTGTACTTCTTTAAGAATACGAGTTAAGTTTGAAGTATCTGTTAGGTCGCCATAATGAAGGAAAAAATTGGGATTTTCTTCATGTCTGTCTTGATAGATATGATCTACACGCTCTGTATTAAAACTCGAAGCGCGACGTTTAATACCGTGAACTTCATAGCCTTTTTCAAGTAGAAACTCTGCTAAGTAAGAGCCATCCTGACCCGTTACACCTGTAATTAGTGCTTTTTTCATCTATGTAATCTCTATCTAAAATTTTCTTTATCTTGAATTTTATCTAATATACGTTCATTGAGCTTCAGAACATCTTGCGAGCTTCTATTGGAAAGCCCTTTATAAGTTGTTGAAAACGGTGAGTAACGATAGCCTATTCCCATTTTCGATAAAAAATTCCTAAATTTAAAAGCAATTTTGAACAACTTACTCAAGCAAAGATAGCTTATCCCAGTGTTGTAAAAGAAAAGCCTAAACAAGTTTTCATAATATGCGACGAAAGCGAAATCGCTTATTTCCCCTCCCCCGCCACCAAAGTGAACTATTTCATCCTCTAAATAAACCTTCTTTACACCTTCTCCAGATGCATCAAGGCGCATGAATAGATCACATTCTTCATGGTAAAAGTAGAATCTTTGGTCAAAACCATTAAAGTCCAAATATAGCTTTCGAGGTAAAAATAAAACACAACCGCTAAAGTACTGATTTTGAAAATCAGTATCAGCGGTAATATTTGTATTTTTTCTACCGATTAATGAGACTAGCTTATGCTTTAACAGAAATAGCTCTAAAACTAACTTTAATTTGCTCGGAAAAGAAAAGATATTATTTTGAATAGTTAAATCATTATTCAAAATCTTTACAGTCCCTATAGCATTATTATCTAGTTGTTCATTCTCAAGTAAATGGCAAAACTTATCTAAGCATAATGTTTTCGTATCATTATTTAACAAAAAAACCACATCATTACTGGCTTCTTTGGCAAGAAAGTTACACCCTTTTGCAAACCCTATGTTGTCATCACCATAATAGAATTTCACAGGCCATTTTGCTTCCCTTTCTATTTCACTAAGAACTGACGTGGAGTTATCTGTCGAATTGTTATCCAAAATAAGCATTTCGACTTCAAACTTTCTGTTTTTAATTGCCTCAAAGAATGATGATATAGTTTCTTTAATAAACTTATCCCCATTATAATTCACAACTAAAACACTTAACGACAGAGGCATTCGTAACTCCTATTATACTTCTCTAAAATGACGCTCTTGGAAAACATTGATGAATAAAACTCCGAATCTTGGCTCCTTTTTTCCAAATTTGATTTGAACGTTGAGCCCGTTTCAATAAGCATGTTTTTGCTACAAAACGCAATATCTAGTTCCTTTTGCTTCAAGATCTTCATTACTTCTGTAATCTGAGTATTACAAAGGATGGGAAGCCCATTTACCAAATACTCTTCAGCTTTTGATGAGATCATCGTTTGCATAGTATTAGTATATATATCCGATTGAACCTGCCCTGGTAACACACCTATATCTGCACATGACAGATACTTTGACACTTCTTCAGGTTTGACTGTCAATTGTAAGATATTCTCAATACCAAAGTCCATTAACTGCGTTTTCGTCGAATCAGCACCACCTAAAATCAACACTTTATAGCTACCATTATGCATTTTATGATGAGCAGTAATCGCACCTGCTAAAAGCTTAACATTGTGCCATAATCCGATTGAACCACAGTACACATAAACGACTTCGTCATCCTTTATATTCAGATTTGACCTGACTTCAATTCTATCTGCTTGAGAGAATTTGAATCTGCTTTCATCTACCATTGCAGGGATGAAATCTGAATTATCTATTGATGACTCGACATATTTTGACATCCCCTCGCTTAAAGAAAATACCTTATCGACTTTCTGAAACATCCAAGTTTCTATTCTCTTCCAGATCGAATAGCTAAAACCACCAAACTTCCACCTTTTAATGATCGCACCTTCATCAGGGTAAATTCCTCTGGGATCAGAGATAATCTTTAGATCTCTGATAAATAATTTACAAAAAACAGCAACTAATGTAGACAAGTAATTTCTACAATGCACGACTTTAGTATCTTTTTTAGCCATATGAAAAGCGACAATAGGCACACTGTAAATTAAAAACAAAGGTAGCAAAAAAGGTGTCATGTAAAAGAAATAAGAAGGGAATGGCACCTTCACATCTTTTACTTTTTTTCCTTGTCTTCTAGAAAAAGAAAACTTAACACCTTTTTTGTTCAAGAGAATGGCAGGTGTTAGAAAAAGAAAGCTTACATCATCAATATCAGATATGGGCATAATCTGATTCTCATGTATAGCATTCCCCTCACTATTTTCCATTATAGTTAGATACAAAATCAACTCTACTTTCCCCACGCTTTAATGAACAATAAACACCAGATAATATATAACCAGAAATAAACAGAAGGTTATTCCCTTGAAAATCACCACTAAAAAAAGAATTAACTAGGTGAAATACAAAAATTGCATACAAACATTCAAGCCCAGACATTTTTTTTCTGAGCATTATAAATATGTAAAGCATACATAATACCCCTGCAAATAGTCCTAGCTCGAAAACGATTTCAATAAGCAGGTTATGAGGATAATTTCTTTCATCAACTCCAGTTGTGACGATAGAATAATTCCCAAAACCATAACCAGTCCACGGTTGATTGGCTATATACATTAGCGCTTCGTTATATGCAGTTGTTCTTGCTATAATCGAATATTCCGCACCGCCTATTGATAAACGTCCTCCCACGTAAACCATTAGAAAATAGGAAAAAACGATTAATATAATCAATATAAAAAAAGTTTTAGCACTGATTACCCTTTTACCAAAACTCAGTAAAAGCGCCACGGCCACAGCAAGAAAAGAACTTCGAGTTCCAGTTTGAATCATTAGATACACGGCAACCAATGTGGTCACCCAAAATAGTAACTTAAACTTACTTGTTGTGGTGAAGAAAAGGACGATCACAAAAACTGCGATATACCTAGAAGTCCAAATAGGGTTGTCAATTCCATAAAAGGTTATTCTGGATTCACCACTATAGTTTTCGTGAAAACCCAAAATATAGAGTGAAAAAGCCCACCAAACGGAAAAATAGGAGAAGAACTTCAAATATCTTTTCAGATCATTAATTGCTTCTGGAGGACTCAGAGTAACAGAGATATGAATCAAAACTAAAGGTGTAAATACCAAGTAGCATACTAGCACCAATTTATCTTGAGGGTAAGTTCCCATGCTTTGCAAAAAGAAGGAGGCTAAAATTATAACAAAAAACAACATTTCTTTAGATAAAGAAAAGTTTCTATTTAATATAGCTTTATGACCACTTACCAGACCGAAAAAAATTAAAGCACTACATAGTAGGTAAGTAAAAAAGCTAATAGGAACTGGGTTGCCTAATATTGCCAAAAATGTCGATATAAAAAATTGTCCAATTAAAAGTAACGAGACATTAAGAGCAAGTAAATTTAATCTCATTTCTGCCCCATTATTTCTTTGTCAATATTTGTGCCCTATCTCTAAGGCAACCATAAAGCCGATAGATCATGGTACTTTCAATACGGCCTATATCTTCAATATATAGGTTTGAATTTCGCAGACCATTTACCAAACGTTTCTTAACAACTTCAATATTGTGATTCTGCGCGACATAATCAAAACACTGCTTCGCGACAAAGTTATCATTATTTTCTACTTCCTCAAGCAAAGCATGTAATTCTCTGCCACACTCATTATCAACAGGCTTACTGGAAAGAACCTCTCCTAGGCTAAAGTTTTTACTTTCATACAACCATTTAAATTTGTAGTTGTCTGGAACAGCTGTATAAAACGCATCGACAAGCACTGAAGGAATTCCTGCTTTAGCACACTCCAACGCTGACGTCCCCATACAGAATGAAAGTTTTATATCAGACTCAAGGAGCTGTTGTAACTCAGCAGGTTGCAAGCTGCCAATGAACTTTATTGAGGTATTATGGCTATACATGCTTTTAAAACGTTCTAGGTCTTGTCCATCACCAACAATATGAAATTCATGGTTCTTATCTAATGAACTAACTAAAAACTTGTTTAGAATATAATCCAAAATTGGAGATTTAAAATGCTCTACCCTACCCACCCAAACTAATATTTCCTTCTCAGGTCTATTTGGGCACTGGCTTTTTTCAAAAGTTGCTGAACATTCCACTGGTATTGGTAATAATCCAGCGCTATCGCACTTGTCAAAAAAATAATGAAATGAGTCTTTATTTGTTCCATCCATAAACATTAAAGCATTCGCGTCGAGCGCTTTCCCGAACGTCTTTTTTAAACTTCTGTGTTGAGAAAGCAACAATGTTTTAACCAGTAGTTTAATCGTTCTTTTACTTAACTTGTTAAAGAAATTAAAACCAGGAAAAGTGCTAATTGTATTGTAAGGGTGGACGTGCCAGAAAAAAACCTTTTCGTTACCTGAAAAGTAGTTTTTTGCTTTTATTATTTCACTTGGTGGAGTGACAATAACGGGATCACTATACTCGCTACTGTCAAATTGTCCTTCATATTTTACAATTCGCGCGAAGCTTTGCACACCTGAATTAGAGTAAAAACCGTTTTCTACATCTACATACACGATGTCAAAGCTATCTTTTAGAGCTTCACCTAGTCGTAAAAACAAAGTCTGTACGCCACCAATATTTTTACTGGGGTAGAAAAAAACAATAGTCATAAACAATTAGGCCTACTAGCTTTCAAAATAAACATCAAGACTACTTACAAATTCTGTTATAAGAGAAAAACAGAAAGACGATATACAGTAAGTAATTTACTAAATAAGCCAAGTTAACACCATTCACCCCAAAGTCGTGAATAAGCAAATAGGAGAGCAAAACCAAGCTTACACTAAAAAATATCTCTGAGCCTATGTACAACTTAAACTTTTTGTTGGCAATCATTGGATAAGCAAAAATAAATGACACAATTTTCACTACATCACCGATAAGTTTTACCAAAAAGAATTCGCTTGCATCTGAAAACTCATTAGTAAAGAGTAAAGAAATCAATAAGTCGCGTGAAACATAAATGCCAACAGCAATGAGTATAACCACTGGAATAATGACCTTTGAAACCATAAATGCTTCTGTCAAAATCGCTTTCTTCCCTTTTAATGTGGCCAATTTAGGAAGGTAATACGTCGCCATGGCCATAGTAACAACCCCTAAGTAAACCTCAGAGATCTTCCACACAGCTTGCCATTGCCCTGTGACTTCCCACCCCATATTGTCGACGAGTAAATTTCTTATAAAAATAAGAGATACAGGCACAGTTAATGCTGTGATCAATGCCATAAAAGCAAAACCAAGCATTACTTTACTAGCTTCTTTATCAATGTTACCAAACCAGTACTTTGCACGAAACCAAGGTTGTCTTAGTGACAAGATGCACATAGTTAAGCCAATTAACGCAGATTGCATTACAGCAGCAAGTAGAGCTCCGTGTATTTTCCCCTTGATGACAAGGATAAGCATGCAAGAAGTACTTACGATTAATGAGCACGCGCCCAAAAAAACATAGCGTTTGTATTGCTGCATACCGTTAGTAACGGAATTTATCGCTGTTCCTACAGCACTAAAGGGCAGTAATAAAACCGCAATAATTACTAAGTATTGATATCCACTTTGTGAAAAAAGCCAGTTAGATATAGAGTTGGAAAAAACAATTAATAATGGCACAGAGACCGATAACAAACCGATAAGCAACCCAAAACTAGCTTTCCACCAAACCGCGCATTCTTCTAGACCATCTTGCTGTTTTTCAGCTGTATAGCGAACAATTCCATTTCCCAATGGGGAATTGGCGATCCCAGTTATTACCGAGACAAAGCCTTGTATTTGCCCTAGCATTGCAATACCAGCAGGACCGGTCTGCACCGCCACAACCTTTGCAACGATAAAACCGGCCAACATTCTACATAACGTTAATAATGCAGTAAGAGACGTTACTTTTAATAGCTTTTTCACGCTTTAAAGCCATTAATAGCACTAACAATAGTTTTAAGATCGTTGGTGCTAAGAGTAGGATCCATTGGTAAACTTAATACTTGCTCATGAATCTTTTCTGTTAATGGCAGGTTGTTGTCAAAACACCCCTCATAAGCAGTTTGCTGATGCGCAGGAATTGGGTAGTGAATGAGTGACTGCACACCACATTCACGTAAGTGTAGCTCTAACGCATTTCTATGGGATGTTTTTATAACAAACAAGTGGAATACATGTTCGTCAGTAGCAGGCCACTTTGGTAAAATGCACAGCTCATTTTGGATATTTTCTAAATAATACTGAGCGACGCTTCTACGACCTTGTGTCTCTTCATCTAGATACGCAAGTTTTACTCTGAGCATTGCAGCCTGTATTTCATCGAGGCGGCTATTTACACCTATGTATTTGTTTTCATACTTTTTGTACGAACCGTAGTTTCTGAGGGCGCGTAATACTTCGGCAAGTTCTGAGTCATTCGTTGTTATCGCACCGGCATCACCCAAAGCGCCAAGGTTTTTCCCAGGGTAGAAACTGAATGCCCCTGCATCTCCCCAATTACCACATTTCACACTGTTAATTTCTGCGCCATGAGACTGAGCACAATCTTCAAGTACCAATAAGCCATGGTCCTTAGCAATGTCCATTAACTCTTTCATCGGCGAAATCAAGCCATATAGGTGCACTGGTAAAATAGCTTTAGTCTTTGAAGTGATCGCCGCCGCGACGCTTTCTGGACACAGATTAAAGGTTTCCTCATTCGGCTCAACTAATACAGGAACTAAATTGTTTTCAGATATCGATAGAATGCTCGCTATATACGTATTTGCGGGAACAATCACCTCGTCGCCGTCTTTGAGTTTACCTAATTCTTTCCAAGCTCTAATGGTAAGCGTTAAGGCATCCAAACCATTTGCAACACCGATACAATGTTGTACACCACAGTATTGTGCAAACTCACGTTCAAATGCTTCTAGCTCTTTTCCCATGATATACCAACCTGAGTCGATAACTCGCGCACAAGCATCTTTCAAGTCTTGGGAATACTTGTTGTTTATTTCTTTTAAATTTAAAAATGGAATCATCTCTATCTACCAAACCTAAGAACTATACAAGCCGCCGTTTATTTCGAAGTTTGCACCACTCACATACCCCGCGTTTTCAGAAATTAAATATGCAACTAAATGTGCTATTTCTTCAGGCTTCCCTAAGCGTCTCGCTGGGATTGTATTGATCACTTGCTCAAGTACTTCAGGTTTCATCGATGTAAGCATGTCTGTCTGACAGTAACCCGGTGAAATTGTATTCACAGTGATATTTTTGTGAGCACCTTCTAAAGCAAGTGCCTTTGTAAAACCTTGAATACCTGCTTTAGATGCACAATAGTTTGCCTGGCCAATCTGGCCCTTATTAGCATTGACTGAGGAGATATTTATTATACGGCCAAACCCCTCTTGTCTCATCCGGCTATAAATTGGCTGTGTCAGGTTAAAGATTGAGTTTAGATTGACGTTTAACACTTCGTTCCACGCACTTCTGTCCATTTTATGGAACATTACATCCTTTACAACACCCGCATTGTTAACCAGTATATTTGGATAAATACCTTCATCGTCTAAGTTTTTTAAAAGCTCGTCACAGGATGATTGATCTGTTACATCAACTTTCCTAAATAGTACATTTGGAAATTCGACATTTGGAGGCGTAGTGTTGTATGTAGCGATCACCGTTTGACAGTGTTCTTTCAAACATTCCACAATGGCGAGACCAAGCCCCTTGGTTCCCCCAGTTACAAGTGCACTTTTATTCATATAATACCACCGAACTTTTCTTTGCATTTCTCAACGGCATCTTTAGAGATATTGAAGTACAAATTATCTTTATCTTCATCAATTACGACTGCACCAAACTTCTCGTGGAAATTAACGACTTTTTCATTACCTTTCATTACATCGAAATGAGACTTAGCAAAGCCCAAAAACTCAAAACCAAATTGGTATACTAATAAAGCGCTTTCAATTGCTGCATATCTAGTTTTGTTATGATTAAGGATCCAACTCCCCCAACAAAATGAGTCCTCTTTAATATCATAGATGCGAACAGTTCCGCATTTAGTACCATCCAATCTTTCTATAATAAAGTAAAACTGCTCTTTATTAACCTCTTTCAATTTATAAGCTCGAATCCATTCTTTTTGTGCTTCTACACTCGTATCAGATTTTGAAAGATAAGTATTATATTTACCATCGCTCCTAAGCTCAGTGATAAACTCAGCATCATCTTCAGTTATGAGCCGCATTTGAATAGTTTTACTTATTAGCATAATTAGCTACCACCTTTTTAAACTGAGTATAATCACGAATATAATCGTCTTCATCGTAGTGTTCACTTGCAATCACCAACAAAACACAATCATCAGTGAAGTCATGCATTTCTCGCCAAATACATGAGTCTATAAGAAGCCCTGAACTAGGACTATCCAATAAGACCTCCGCCCTCTCATTACCATCATCCAAAATGAACTTACAGGACCCCTTCAAAGCGATAGCAACTTGTTTAAGTTCTTTGTGTGCATGAAGCCCCCTAACAACACTTTTTTGTGTATCATAAATGTAGTAGACCCGCTTAATTTTAAAGGGGATATTTTTATTTTGCTCTATGCTGACTAGAGCTCCTCTTTCATCGCCATGGCTTTGAAGGTGAATTCTTTTAACTTCCATATTTATCCCAGCACTAATTTTAAAGGTTTCGCTAAACTATCTTTTTCTGAGAGCTTAGGTGACTTGACTATTGGCCAATCAATATTTATGAATGGGTCGTTCCAAGCTATTGAAACTTCACTTTTAGGATTATAAAAGTCAGTGCATTTATAAACAAACTCGGCATCATTACTGGTAACATAAAAACCGTGTGCGAAGCCTTCAGGTATCCAAAGTTGCTTTTTATTCTCTGCTGAGAGATACACACCAACCCATTCACCATATGTTGGAGAGTCAATTCTAATATCTACAGCCACATCAAAAACTTCACCTGATACTACACGTACCAACTTCCCTTGTGTATTCTCGGTCTGAAAATGTAGACCGCGCAATATACCTTTATTAGACTTTGAATGGTTGTCTTGGACAAACTTTACAGGATATCCAGTTACATGTTTCTCGAACTCTTTTTGATTCCAAGTTTCCATAAAGAATCCTCTTTTATCGCCAAAAACTTTTGGCTCAATGATTTTTACATCAGGGATCCTAGTGTCTATTACTTGCATACTTTTAACCTATATACTTTTTAAGGTCACTCATCGCCGCTTTCCAATTGCTGGCTTCAATTGAAAAAGACTCTGTTAACTTATCAACCTTTAATCTGGAATTGGCCGGACGCTTAGCCAGAGTTGGATATTCCTCGGTGCTGATCTTTCCTAAGATGGGTTTACTGGTAATAACTCCTTGAGCACTTGCCTGCTCAAAAATAAAATCAGCGAATTCATACCAGCTCAGCTGAGGGAGACCCGAGAAGTGATAAACGCCATATGGAATTTCATTATCTTTCTCGATCTTTTTCGCAATTTCAATAAGTGAGTCTGCAATATCTCCAGCATAAGTAGGACCACCGAATTGATCTCCAACGATATTCAATTGCTCTCTGACTGCACCTATTCTTAACATTGTTTTGACAAAGTTATTTCCATATTCACCAAAAACCCAAGAGGTTCTCAAGATAATATGTTTCTCACAAAACTCTGCAACTGCTAGTTCTCCAGCCAATTTACTCTGCCCGTAAATACCTAAAGGCTTTGTTGCATCTGTTTCAACATACTCTTCGAGCTTATTACCGTCGAATACATAGTCAGTAGAAATATGTAATAGAGTTGCACCAATTTGCTGAGAAACTTTTGCGAGATAACTAGGTCCATCCCGGTTAATTCCGTAAGCTAATTGCACTTGCTCTTCCGCTTTATCAACAGCTGTATAAGCAGCAGCATTGATAATTATATTTGGAGAAAAATCATAAACTACTTCATTGACTCGAGCTTGATCTGTTATGTCTAATTCCGTTTTTGTTAGGGCTAAGACTTCAAAGCTCGCTTCATGAGATAACTTTTCAGTAAGGCAAGTCCCCACTTGTCCTTGCCTGCCTGTAATCAAAATCCTCATATGCCTATTAACTTTCTCTTAGTTTCTTATCGTTTACCAAGCGATAAAGGTATTGGCCATATTCATTTTTCATCATCGGTTCAGCCAAAGCTAACAATTCAGTATCATTTAACCAGTTGTTTCGCCATGCGATCTCTTCTAAACAAGCCACCTTCAACCCCTGAACATTTTCTATCGTTTGCACAAAGGATGAAGCCTCATGTAGACTCTCATGAGTACCAGTATCTAACCAAGCAAACCCTCGCCCTAGTAGTTCCACGTTAAGTTGACCTGCATCCAGATACATTTCGTTGATCGATGTGATTTCCAGCTCACCTCGAGCGGAAGGCTTCACCTTTTTCGCCATTTCTACAACTTGGTTGTCATAAAAATACAGGCCTGTAACCGCATAATTTGATTTTGGTACTTCTGGCTTCTCTTCAATTGAAACCGCCCTCATATTTTCATCAAATTCAACCACGCCAAAGCGCATAGGATCTTTCACTTGATATCCAAACACACTCGCTCCAGATTGACGCTCAGCTGCGCGTTTCAATGAACTTGAGAAGGATTGTCCGTAGAAGACATTGTCTCCTAAAACCAAGCAGACGCTATCATCTCCAATAAATTCTTCGCCAATAATAAAAGCTTGAGCTAGACCATCTGGGCTTGGTTGAATTGCGTATTCTAAATTAACACCAAAATCTGAACCATCACCAAGTAATCGCTTAAATGACGCCTGATCTTCAGGTGTTGTTATAATTAAAATATCTTTGATCCCCGCTAACATCAGTGTAGATATTGGATAAAACACCATCGGCTTATCATATATAGGTAACAATTGCTTAGATACACCACGAGTCAGCGGATAAAGGCGGGTACCAGAACCTCCAGCGAGAACAATCCCTTTCATTTTATCTATCTCCATTTTCCAATATGCCCAAGCGCTCTCTTTGATAAGAGCCATCTTGAATATTTTCACACCACACTTGATTTTCTAAATACCAAAGTACAGTTTTGCGCAGCCCTGTCTCGAAAGACTCTAATGGTTTCCAAGACAGCTCTTCCGCCATTTTTGACGCATCAATTGCATATCGCCTGTCATGACCAGGGCGGTCAGATACATGGACTATTTGTTCTGAGTACTTAGTTTCTTTCGGCCTAAATTCATCTAACAAGTCACAAATTGCTCTCACTACTTCGATATTCTGCTTCTCATTGTGACCACCTATATTGTACGTTTCCCCGTTTACCCCTTCAGTAACAACTTTGTATAGAGCCCTCGCATGATCCTCTACAAATAACCAATCCCTAATTTGGTCACCCTGACCATAAATGGGTAATTCTTTGCCTTCTAGGGCGTTTAAAATCACCAATGGAATCAGTTTTTCAGGGAAGTGGTATGGGCCATAATTGTTTGAACAATTAGTTATGACTGTCGGTAAACCGTAAGTACGTTGCCAAGCACGCACTAAATGGTCACTTGAAGCCTTGCTCGCTGAATAGGGGCTGCTCGGAGCATAGGGCGTTTCCTCAGTAAAAAGAGGTAACTCTTCGCTGGTTTCGCTTGGGTGAGGTAAATCGCCATACACTTCATCTGTGGAAATATGATGGAATATAAATTCCTCTTTAGCATTTCCCTCTAATCCAAGCCAGTATTTTCTAGCTGCTTCGAGCAGCGTATAAGTACCAACGATATTAGTCTGTATAAATTCTGCTGGGCCTGTAATCGAACGGTCCACATGACTTTCTGCCGCTAAATGCATAACAGCGTCAGGTTTAAACTCCTGAAATAATTGCTCTATTTTTTCGCAATTACAAATGTCTACTTGAGCAAAAGAGTAACGCTCATTTTTTTCAACATCTTTCAATGATTCTAAGTTACCTGCGTAAGTTAACTTATCTACGTTCAAGACGCGGTTTTGCGTGTGTTCTATAATAAATCTAATTACCGCAGAGCCTATAAAACCAGCCCCACCTGTTACAACAATGTTCATTTCCAAACTCCCTTAGTATCTACTAAGTAATCAAAAATCGGGGCAATATTTTTAAATTCTTTATGATCAACCAATAACACATGAATATCGGCTTCTTGTTGCGCCCGTTCAAGAGTAACTAATTCAATGTTTTTCGCATGTGATGGTAGTGAGCTGACATTGGGTTCAACAGCGAAAACTGAACCTGAGTGGAATTTAGCTAATTCAGAAGTAATATCTAAAGCAGGACTTTCTCGTAAGTCGTCAATATTCGGCTTAAATGACAAGCCATAGCAAGCCACCGTCACATCCTGTGCTGTTTTTGATGTGTTAGCTTGCAAAAAATCTGCTAGTGCTAATTTGACTTTATCAATTACCCACGAAGGTTTTGCATCGTTGACTTTACGGGCTGTGTGAATAATTTTTGCTTCTTCTGGTGTTTTGCTAACTATAAACCAAGGGTCTACTGCAATACAGTGGCCTCCAACACCAGGACCTGGTTGCAAAATATTAATACGTGGGTGGCGATTAGCCAAGGAGATTAGTTCCCAAACATCAATATCCAATTTATCGCAGATAATAGATAACTCGTTAGCAAAAGCAATTTGCACATCACGACACGAGTTCTCTGTTAGCTTTGCCATTTCAGCAGTACGAGCATTAGTAATTACGCACTCGCCTTGTACAAAGGTTTTATATAACTCTACAGCTCGAGCAGAACAATTTGCTGTCATGCCTCCAATTACGCGGTCATTTTCTACCAACTCACGAACTACATGCCCAGGCAATACACGCTCTGGGCAGTGAGCAATATTTACGTCAGCATTTTCTCCCGCTTGCTGCGGGAAACTTAAATCAGGGCGAGCCGCGGCTAGCCAACCTACCATTTGCTCAGTAGCACCAACTGGCGAGGTAGATTCAAGAATAACTAAATCTCCTTTCTTTAGTACTGGTGCAATTGCTTCACTGGCTTTATGAATATATGTTAAATCGGGTTCTGGAATTTCTGAGCCATTATTTTTAAAAGGGGTAGGTACTGCTATTAAAAAAGCATCTGCAGGTTCAGGTGTTGTTGTCGCTTTTAGATAACCCTCAGTAACCGCTGCATGCACTATCATATCTAGTTCAGGTTCAACGATGTGGATTTCACCTCGATTGATTGTGTCTACGGCATGCTGATTAACATCCACACCAATTACTTTCTTTTTGCGAGAGGCAAACATCGCTGCTGTTGGCAACCCAATGTAACCCAAGCCAACGACCGAAATTGTATTAAATGACATACTTTCCCTTTGAAAATCTTGAAGTTTAAAACGGCTTACCATTGTTTATTTAGCTAAAATATCGCAAATTCTTTTGCATGCGTTTCCATCACCATAAGGGTTATGTGCCCTGCTCATTTGCTCGTAGCTGTTTTCATTAGTTAACAATTCGTCTAAAGAAGTGGTGATTGCTGCTACATCAGTCCCGACTAACTTTACTGTCCCTGCTTTTACAGCTTCAGGACGCTCAGTGGTATCGCGCATAACTAGAACCGGCTTACCGAGGCTAGGGGCCTCTTCTTGAATACCACCTGAATCTGTTAAAATAACATGCGATCTATTCATTAAATAAACAAAAGGCAAATACTGCTGAGGCTCAATTAAGTGAACATTGTCTATATCGCTTAAAATGCGATTAACTGGCTCTTGCACATTTGGATTTAAATGCACAGGATACAAGATTTGACAGTTTGGGTGCGCTTTTGCAGTCTTAGCCAGAGCTTCACAAATACGCTCAAATCCACCACCAAAGCTTTCTCTTCGGTGACCTGTAACTAAGATAAGCTTTTTGCTCTCATCCAACATGGGGAATTGCGCAGCTAGGGTATTGCTTAGATCAGAGTCTGTTTCTATTTGATGCTTAACCATTAGTAAAGCATCGATCACTGTGTTACCCGTAACAAATATATTTTCATCATGGTAATTTTCAACTAGCAAGTTTTGTTTAGAGGTCTCAGTGGGAGCAAAGTGGTATCTGGTAAGCGCCCCTGTAAGCTTGCGGTTTGCTTCTTCTGGCCATGGAGAGTATATATTGCCTGTACGCAACCCTGCTTCGACATGACCAACTGAAATTTGTTCATAATAAGCTGCTAAGCTTGCTGCAAATGTGGTTGCAGTATCGCCATGCACTAAGACCACATCTGGTTTAAACTCTTTAAGTACTGGAGTAAGCTCTAATAAAATTCGGCTTGTCACTTCTGGTAGCGTCTGCCCGGCTTTCATTAGGTTTAAATCATAGTCAGGTGTAATTTTGAATAACTCTAATACCTGATCTAACATCTCTCTGTGCTGTGCCGTAACACATACTTTGGCATCGAAGCGTACATCGTGCTTTAGAGCATGTACTAAAGGTGCCATTTTTATTGCTTCTGGTCTTGTTCCGAATACTGTAAGTACTTTCACAGAGTGTCCCTTTTGTTTTTTGACGGTTTGTTTAGGAAATGCCGATTGGATTTTAGGAGGCTTTACTTGTCTTATTCAGCCTTCCTATTCATAACGCCCTATACCTTCATGCAGAGCTGTTATTCTACGAATTAAATTCGCAATTGAGTTACCTTGATTGGTTATCTTTCAATCTCAACATAATGCCACTTTACGCATATTGAGTTGTTATGTTACATCAACTCCGGCTTGCTCTATGTCACAATAACGACTCACCTTATCGGTCGTAGCATAAAGCCGTTACTACAGGTCGTAACGTAAAGCCGTTAGCACTGGTTGTGACATAAAGTCGCTGCTACGGGTTGCAGCGACATAACCGGTTATGCTTTATCTGATTTGTATTCGTAGTTGTAGTAACCGTAATAACCATAGGCGTTAGTTGATTTACGAACAACACCGTTGAATACCACCCCTTTTACATCAATACCATTTTGCTCAAAACGATTTCGTGTAATTTCTAGCTCTTTTGCATGATTTTGACCAAAACGGGTTACTAGTAATGTTGTACCTGCATGGGCACTCACAATTGCAGGGTCTGTTACCGCTAAGATTGGAGGAGTATCAACAATAACTAAGTCATACATTTTGCTCACTTCCCCAATCAACTTGCTAAAGTTTTCATGCATTAGTAGCTCAGACGGATTAGGCGGTATTTGGCCTCGGGTCATTACTTGCAGACCTTCTACTTGGCTTGGCTTAATCACTTGCGCTAGGTTCAATCGGCCAGAGAGATAATCACTTAAACCGTCATCCCATTTCATACCAAACTGAGTTTGCAGGTACCCTTTACGCATATCAGCGTCAATAACAAGAATGCGTTTGCCACTTTGCGCCAGCACGGTTGCAAGGTTTACGGTAATAAAGGATTTACCCACGCCAGGACTTGGACCGGAGATGGCAATAACATTGTTTTTTGCCTCTAGCATAGCAAAGTGCAAGCTGGTACGAAGACTACGCAGTGCCTCAACGGAAAGGTCTGCTGGGTTATCCATGGCGAGTATAGATTTCGCCTTTGCCACTTTACCCTTGCGCGCCTTTGCAAAACCAGTGAGTTTTACTTGGTACTCTGAGAATGGCACGCTGGCGTATACAGGCAAACCCAATGCTTCTATTTCCGCTGGGTCTTCAATACCTTTATGCAGCGCTTTTTGCACAAGCACAATAGCAACAGCTAACATAGCGCCCAGCATGGTTGCCATCACAACGATTAGCGCTTTTTTAGGTTTGACTGGCTGGGTAGTATTTACCTCTGCATAATCTACGATGCGAACGTTACCTACCGTACCCGCACGCACAATATCTAGCTCTTGCGTTTTACCTAAAAGCAGCGTGTAGATTTCATTATTTACCTCTACATCACGCTTTAAGCGTAGCAGCTCGCGCTGAGTCTCTGGCAGTCCTTGAACTTCACCAGCTAATTCATTGCGTTGGCGCTTTACGGTATCTATTTGCTCTACCACACCGCGGTAAGAGGGGTGTTCACGTTTAAATTTACGCCCAAGTTCTAAACGCTTTAGCTCTAACTCTTGCAGTTTAGTTTCTAGTTTTACAATTTGTTCTAAAACGCCCTGTGTTTCTAGGCTAATATCAATAGACTCTTGGCGAATTTGATAGTCATTAAAGGCTTTTTCTGCGCGCTCTAGGTTACGCTTAACTTCAGGAAGCTGCACTTCTAAAAATTCAAGAGACTGCTGCGCTTCCGCGCTATTACGCTCCACATTGCGACGCACATAAATACCAGCCACTTTATCTAGCACTTTTTCTGCATATTCAGGGCTAGCACTCTGAAGTGCCAAGTTAATAATGCCGGAGTCTTTCCCCTTCTCAGACGCGGATATTGCACTTTGTAGATCTAAAATCGTCTGAAGACGGTTACGTTTAACGATCGAAAACTCGGTCTCTGGACGTGCTATCAAAGTCTTAATAGTCAGCTCAAATTGGCCTTGTTTTACTTCTTCGCCTACTTTACCTGCGAGTACTTCGTCGCCGTCACTTGTTAATAATGCAAAAGACTCATCTGTTCTCGCTTGTAAAACAAACTCTTCGCCTACTGCACTACTTGGTACCTTAAATCGATGTATTTCAACTTGCTCACCACCCCACGCATAAGAGCTTGCGCCGAGGCTTGGCTCTGCAACTTCGCCTTCGCTTTGTGCAACAAATTTACGAAAGCTGCGGCTACCAAATAGTGGAAATAGTTTTGGTTCAACAACGGTATCTAAATTTAATGTGTCGACCGCTTCACCAATGACGCTTCTAGATTTTAGTAGCTCGATTTCAGTCACTGCCGCAGAGGTACTTTCAAACATACCAGACATATCGTCAAAACCAGGAACAGACCCGCCCTTTTCCTCTACCTGTACCATTGCAGTTGCTTGGTAGATTGGCGTGCTAAATATTGCGTAGGCTATACCTAACAGCATAAACAGTGCAGTCACCCCTGCGATGAAGAACTTCGCATCTAATAATGCGCCAACGAGCGCCATTAAATCGATTTCTTGCGCCTCTTCTTTTGATGATTTTTGATTAGAGATAAGATTTGGCTGAGCATTCATATACTCACGGATCCTTATAAATACTGTTGCCAAGCGCTACAGGCGCTATCGATAAGCTCATAAACATGCTCAAACGCTTCACGTGATTGGCGATATGGATCTGGAATTTCTTTATCGCCAATCCATTTACCAAGTAAAAAGGTTTTGCCACGGGCTTGAGGGTAACGGCTGCAAAGGTCAGTTAAATGCCTTTGCTCCATTACGAGGATGAGACTATTTTGTGCAACCAAGGTACCAGTTAACTGGCGACCTTGGTGCTCACTCATGTCGATTCCTTGTTCTTTCGCCAACTCCTGCGCTAATGCATCAGCGGCTTTTCCTTCTAGGGCGGTTAATCCAGCCGACGAAACAGCTACATTTTTGCCACTTAGTTTGTTTTTTAGCAGATACTCTGCCGTAGGACTGCGGCAGATATTACCAGCACAAACCATTAAAACACTATCAAACATGAGTACTCACAATTACTGATTTTCTATATCTTGAATCGCATCCACTGTAGACAGTGAAGGCAATAATAAACTGATAACTTTGTTCCAACGAGCAAGCGGCGCGCTAGTCACATAAACAATATCTTGCGGCTCGAGTTCAAACTGTTCTGCAAGTACTAGAGAGGCTACGTTTTTAGCATGTAGTTGATATACATCTGCTAGTACACCATCTTTTTGCAGGTCGCGCTTACGCAAGACAAAAACACCGTTTGCGTCTGCTGTACGCTCGTTAAAGCCACCAACATCCGTTAGTGCTTCAGCTAGGCTTAAACCATATCGGTTTACGTCTACTTTGCCCGCCTTAATTACATCACCCAACACATACACGTTGCGTTTATCATTACGACTTACGTGAACAATATCACCGTGTTTAAGTAAGCGGTTTTGTGAAATATCACCTTCGGCATAAAAGTCATCGAGTTGAATAACTTCTGTTTTGTCACCACGAGTAAAGGACACTGTTTCCCAATCGGCACTTTCTGTTAAACCGCCAGCTTGGTTGATAGCATCAATGAGTGTCACTGGAGTTTCTGTGATTGGATACACACCAGGTTTTGTAACTTCGCCGGTTACATACGCTTTTTGGCTTTTAAAACCAACCACTTTTACGTCGATTTGCGGCTCTTCAATAACACGACTTAGTCTTTTTGCAAGGTCAGTTCTAAGCTCGGTTACTGTACGGCCAGCAGCGGGAACCTTTGGCGCATAAGCAAAGTTAATTGTACCATCGGCTTGAACACGAAAACCGTCAAACTCTGCTGTTCGTTGTACAGCTGCTGGAATAGTGAGTTCAGGGTGATCCCACACACCAATGGTGATTACATCACCTACGCCAAGACGATACTCGTAATTTGAAACATCAATACCCGCAAGCGACGAGTGATCAATTTGTTTCGCACGTTTGATTTTATGTTCTTGCACCAATTGCGAGTCGATAATATGAATATTTACTTTCTCAAGATCTCGCTCAAGGTTTGCAGTTTGTTCACCAGAACCTATTCCTTCGAAATGGCCACCTGGAACGAGTGTACAGCCACTCATTGCAAGTAATACAGTTGAAGCAATGATAGTTTTACAGCGTAGCGCCATTGTATCTTCCCAAAAGTGTTTATAGTCTTTTCTTTTAATTACTTTTATTGCCTTTTACTTAATAACGTAAAGACAACAGAAATTTCGTGGGCTAATTAAAGCATGCACGATTGTTAATCGCAAGTGAGTACTAGGTTTTGCAGCTGTTCTCACTCTTAGTTCCGTGTTTTATCTGCTATGTGATAAGAATTTGTGTTTTAGCCCCGTAAATTTTCACTAGAACCCTTTATTTAGCGCAAACCATTTTATTTATCATTTTGCAACTAACACACCAAATATAGAATGAAGAGCCAATTATTACAGTCTCTCTAAGATAGAACGTCTGTTCATCTACCAACTATGGACACAACTGCCTGGCTCACCCCTTCTCAATATTTTTAGGCACGCTTCCGCCCTTAGGTTGCAGCTCCTAAATGCTGTTCTAGTTTTTATTTGTTGTGCTTCGGGCCGCAAAGATATCTCAAGGTGATGTATCTACACTTAACTTAACGCACCCAAATAAAATGCTGTTCATTCATCAGCCATAGCTTTGATTAAACTTTTAAAGCAGCTTGTCGCTGTATTATCCAGCTAATTAATTATCTTTAGTAAAATCAAAGTTATTACAGAGCAAATCTAGCCTACAGGGGCCAAAACCACTCATCCTGAGCTGTTTTACTCTTTTGAGTAGAGAAGATTCAAATTTCAACTTAGATAACTTAACCGACAACACAGTACACCTTTAACGTTACAAATAAATAGGAATAAAGGATTAATTTTTCATCGTACCTTTTTAATTATGCCGTTATCAACAACTATTCTCGTATACTGATTAAGCAATTTAATTAATAAAATGCTTCGTAATTCTCCGTCAGGTTGTTGAAATATCGCGTGAATATCCTTATAGCAACCGTCTGTCAACTGAACCAGATCGCCTTCTTTCAAGTCGCATTGCACCTCAACATTGCAAGATTGCATGAGCTTATTAACTAGTTCATCTGGTACTATTTGTAGATCCATTCCATATCGAATGAAATTAGCAACACCTCGAGTGTTTTTTACCGCAGAAAAGTGAGAAGAATGTGGATCAAGACGAACAAATAAATACCGTGGAAAAAGAGGTTGTGTTATCGCTTTCGCACTTGAGTTTTTTTGTTTTATGAAAGTCGGGAAGCAAGATACGATCCCTTGACTTTGAAGATTTGACTGAACTCTGAATTCCTGTTTCGGTTTACAATAAAGTAGATACCAACGTTCCATGCAATAATCCATTATTAATTTTTTTGGTAGCCAAACTAATTATCGGAATTATACTTGAATAGATGCTTGTGTCTAGGGCGTTTCAATAATCATGTAATTACCATCACCAATTAAAAATAATTACACTTATGACAATAAAGCTCTAAACTTATATTATGCTTGAGCCTCATATACTGACATAGGATCAGTTTATCTTTCCTCTTTGTTTCGCAGCAGTTTGATTGCCATTCATACAAAGCAGGGCTTGCGTGGCATTGATATTCAATGTCTCAGGTGAACAGCTTTATGCTCTTGTAAAGACCCTTACCTCACATCCATGTGGGGTAACACAGAAAAATGCCAATAAAGCACTCTTCTTCGGGTTCAGCTAACTGCATTTTGTTCATTATGGCTCAGCGTTTGTTCAGGTTACTATGTTACGAACTGGTCTCACTAAAAATATGCTTATCGCTTACGATAATGTTTTCCTGAGAAAAGCGCTTTAAATAAAGGAGCTAAATCAAAGGTTGGCTGACCATGAAACAAACGTTTAGCCAAAGTATCGCTGCATACTTTGGTAAGTATTATCAATTGCTTAACTAATGGTGTGTAGTAACGCAGTGTAAGACCCAAATCATAACTTCGCTCAAGTCTTCTAAAAGCAATGACCTCAGCACTTTCTTTTTGATGTCGTGACAATGAATGTTCAAATCCAGGGATTATCACAATTGCTTCAGAGAGTTTCGCTAAGAATACCCGAAAACAGAATGTTGTATCTACCCCATATAAATAAAAGCGCTCATCAAACACACTTCCAAATAAAGCTTCTAACTTATTTGCAATGTCTTTTCCAACAATAAGACCACTTCCAATTGTAATCACTTTGTCTTGTTGCCCTATTTGAGCACTTGGATTTGCCGGCCGACCATTAATAACAGGGTTAACAACCTGCCCCGATGATTTAATCAATGGCATGGCTATCCGATCAGAGACTGCTTGCGCTGAAGCGTCAATGTAACCTTCATTAAGCTGCGAATCATCATCTAAAAAAATATATTTTTCACTCGTTGTTTCGCGAATAAACCGATTGTAAATCGCAGCCAATGAGTGATTTTCAATAGTTTCTTCAATTACAACTTCATAACCAACCTGTTGAAATTGAGACACATCTTTAAATTTCAATGCCTTAGGCCCATTATTCCAAATAACTAGTCTAGCATTTTTATATTTAATCTTAGATCGTAGCAGTGAGTTTAATGTGTCACTTTCGCTTATCTCTTTGTTATATAACAAGACCAAAATGGCAGTATCAAATTCTAGACTCACCTCACTTTTCCTTGATGATATCTAAGATTTTATTGTTATTTTCAATAATAGCTTGATTAATTCTGTCCCTATTTTCTTTTAACTTCTCTAAACATTCGTTATCGACATGGTCAAGAATCTTTGCAGCATTCCTCATGTCTAAGCACTTATTGAATGGAGCTAGGCTCCAATCTTTAAGGAAACTATCTAATTTAGGGATTTGTGGATTTAAACCGACATGAGGCTTTGCATAAGCCATTGCAGTAATCACTCCGTGTAAGCTTGTCCCGATGAAGAGCGAGGACTGTTTAATCACATACATAATTTCCCATACATTCAGTGGGTAAAGTAATTCGTGTTGATAGTCCAAAATTGCACTGAGTTTTACTAAATACTCATTGTCGTCATGACCCGAAGCATAACCAATTGGTAATAAGATAATTTTTTTACTATTTTTTTGCGCTATGCTCTTGAGATTCTCAACTACACTTTCTATCGAGTTTCCAACTTTTGTAGGTGCGGCTTGAAATACAATATAGTCTTCACTACATGCTAGCCTTACTTTTTCTGATACGTGCTCGGCAAAGGTATCATCGTCAACTAAATCTGACATTAAAAATGCTGAGTCTGGCGCCAATCCTGTCTCAGAAGTTAGTTCCTGTACCTGAGCTTGTGTCCGGGTATCTCGTACCGATACATAAGATGCTTTATTGAGACGATCGACCACCGTTTTTTTATCTTTTGGTCTCAACCACTGAATACCACCACCAACAGTGTTATAAATAACCTTTACAGAAGCGTCAAAGCTTGCAGGATCGACGATAAATGGATATTCCCATTTAGCTGAATAAAACCAATCAGAATAGAGTGAAAAGTATCTTCTGGTCGCCTTTTTTACGAGCGTTAGAAACTTATTAAAGAGTGCGCTTTTTTGCATGTGAAGATACAAAGTTGCATTCGTTGCGCAAAGCACTTCACCACCTATTACGATTACCGCAGATCCATCGTTGAGAAGCGTCGTATAGTTATTAATTGATTCGCTAGGTAAGCATTTGTAGTTGGTTAAATCAGCTTTGCTAACTGCTGCATATTCAAGCTGGAACTCCTCAAGCACCTCTGGTCTATATTTTTTTATGAATCTTTCAAAGAGAATCGGCATAAGGTTATCGCCGTAGTTGTAACGATCAAATGCCCCAAGTAAAACTATTTTTTTCACACACAACCCTAACACGATTTGTATTTACTATGGCGCTTTGCTTTTAGTAAAACGCCACCAATGATAACTAATTGAGGTATGATACCTGCAATTGAGAAAAGTGCCACTGCGGTAACGTCACTACCCAATGCACCACCAAGATAAAAAGCGGATAAAACTAATCCTGTATTAAATATGCTGTTGACTAATAGTACCTTTTCAAACTTCAGTACTGCGACTGCTGCAACACAAGGTCGGTTGATAAAGTTGAAAAAGAGCCACACACTAAACCACTGAGCATATACTCCTGCCTGATGCCACTCTGAGCCAAAAACAGTACTAAATAACCAAGGGGCAAATAAAATTAAAACTATCATTGGAATGACTCCAATGAGTACAAGGACTAGCGTGGACTTTAAAAGAAGTCCAAAGATAGGGATACCAGAGGCAAAACGCTCACTAATATTTGGATACAAAACATCACTTACAGACTTAGCAATTAGGTTCAGTGGCATCGTCAAAATACTACGACACAAAGTAAAGAAGCCTGCAGCTGGTGCCCCAAATAGAGACGCTAGCAAAATAATTGGCAGAGACTGATTAAGCCCAGCTAACAGCCGTTGTGGGGTACGGTATTTAAAAAAGTCTTTAAACTTATATGCAAGAGCGCGACTGTAATGTGTATGACTCATTTTGAAGGGTGTTTCAATAATGCTTCTTCGAAAAACATAAAAATAAGTAATGACGCTGACAGCTGTTACAAACGTTGTAATTGCAATAAGGGTAATTGGGGAATTCAAAGTACTGCCAAGTCCCAGCTTTAACCCATTACTTAGCAAAGACTGAAACAGTAAAACCTTTGAATTTAAAGAAAAGTACTTTTTCCTGAGCGCCAAGTATGTGAACACTTCTAGTGCAGCTAGCAGCAGTACATATACAGAAATTATGACTTCTATTGCATTGAGTTCGCTTAACGAAAAGTACCCAAGTAAAATATCATTGCTACTATACAGAACAATAAAAATGACTAACGACCAACCTAGTGCAAAAACCAAAGACAATATCGCTAATCGTATCGCTGTACTTTCTTTTTTGGGCAAAATTACCGCCATTGAATAGCTAAAGGTCATTAACGGCAATAACATTGTCGCCAATGCAGTAAAACTTCCCAGTAGTCCAAATAATTCAGGACCATATAAACGTGTGATAATTGGGGAACAAAGAATTGTTATTAGCTGAGCGCCAGCAGTACCAGTTGCAACAACGAATACACCTTTGACTAGCTTGTTCTCAAATAAGCTTGATATTTTCATATATGAGTTTTCTACACCGAGTGAGTGTACTTTTATTAAGTAGAGTGTGAATTTTTACACAGTAGTCAGCTTCCTAATACTCATTTAGCACGATTAGGTTGAATCCACTCCCAGCAACTAGACAGGGAGTAACTTCAACCAGACTTAAAACTAATTGATTAACTAATCCTCAGCTGATATTTAAAGTGAAATAGGCCTTGGTTTTAGTATTGAAACTCTTTGAGTGAGATCCCCTCTTTATCCTTTTCCGAAAGGAGAGGTTGACCTTTTAAAGGCCATTTAATCGCGAGCTCCTTATCATCCCAAGCAATAGTGACTTCTGACTGAGGGTGGTAATAATCGGTACACTTATAGACAAACTCTGCATGTTCACTTACAACATAAAAACCATGCCCAAACCCTTCAGGCACCCATAATTGGCGTTTATTATCGGCAGATAGAAACTCTCCTACCCATTGGCCATATGTCGGCGAACCTTTGCGTAAGTCAACTGCAACATCAAAGACCTCTCCAGATACAACTCTCACCAGTTTTCCTTGAGTATGTTCTTTTTGTAGATGAAGTCCACGTAAAATACCTTTGCTAGACTTGGAATGATTGTCTTGGACAAATTCAGTTTTTTGATGAGTCACCAGAGCTTCAAACCTCTGTTGATTCCATGTTTCCATGAAAAAACCTCTACTATCTTCAAAAACGCGAGGTTCTATAATTTTGACAGCGGGTATATTTGTATCTATTACGTTCATCTATTTATATCTGCCTATTGGTATTTTTCTATCTGTTGTAATTGCAGTCGCCAATCGCTTTGAGATATTGCAAATTGTTCAAATATTTTTTGACAATTTAATTTAGAATTAGCCGGTCTTGAGGCCAATGTTGGGTATTCTTTTGTTGTAAGCTGGGTAAGTGTGATCGGAGTGGATATGATTCCGCGCTCTAGCGCCCTTTGGAAAATCACCTGAGCAAACTCATGCCAGCTTACATAGGGAAAACCAGAAAAATGATAGACTCCAAACTTAGCTTTTCTATTATAAATAGAATGAGCCACTGATAACAAAGCATGGGCTATGTCGCCTGCGTAAGTCGGACCACCAAATTGGTCAGCAACGATACCCAATGATTTTCTAGACTGTGCTAACCTCAGCATTGTCTTTACAAAGTTATTGCCATATTCACTAAAAACCCATGCAGTACGAAGAATTATATGGCGCTCACAAGACTCTCTTACTTGCTGTTCTCCTGCTTGCTTGCTTCGCCCATAAACATTTTGCGGGCTCTCAGTATCGAGTTCAGTATATAACCCCGAACTGTCTCCAGCGAATACATAATCTGTTGATATATGCAGAATCGCCGCATCGTGCTCATCAGCTGCTATGGCCAAATTTCTAGCCCCATCTCGATTAACCAAGAACGCAGCCTCAATCTCATTTTCAGCATTGTCCACTGCTGTATACGCAGCAGCATTAATAATGACATCTGGTTTAAAACTAGAAACACACTTTGAAACTTGACTTATATCTGTTATATCAAGCTCTTCTCTACCCAGCGCTAAAAAAGTAACTTCTTCTTGTTGTTCAAGTATTGATACAAGGCTTTGCCCTACCTGACCATTTTTCCCTGCGACGAGTATTTTCATTACTTACCCTTTAGATACCAACCGATTCAAATACTGGCCATACTCATTCTTGAGCATTGGCTTTGCTATTTCTAGAATTTCATCTGAACTTAGCCAACCATTTCGCCAAGCAATTTCCTCTAAGCATGCGACTTTCAAACCTTGCACGTTTTCAATTGTTTGGACAAAAGAAGAGGCTTCGTGCAAACTTTCATGGGTTCCAGTATCCAGCCAAGCGAACCCTCTTCCGAGCAGTTCAACATTTAAACTGCCATCTTGTAAGTACATATCATTAATTGATGTTATCTCAAGCTCACCACGCTCAGATGGCGTTACCTGTTTGGCAAACTCAACTACTCGATTATCATAGAAATATAAACCAGTTACGGCATAATTGGATTTTGGAGTAACTGGTTTTTCTTCAATCGAAATTGCTCTCATCTGCTCATCGAATTCAACCACTCCGAAGCGTTCAGGATCTTTTACTTGATAACCAAAAACTGTAGCTCCTTCGCGCTTAGTTGCTGCTTTCAAAGCATTGCTAAACGATTGGCCATAGAAAATATTATCTCCAAGCACTAAGCAAACACTTTCATCACCTATGAACTCTTCACCAATAACAAATGCCTGCGCAAGGCCATCTGGTGACTCCTGTACCGCATAACTTAAGTTAATGCCAAAGTCACTACCATTCCCTAGCAAACGTTTAAAACCTTCATTGTCCTCTGGAGTTGTAATTATCAAAATATCCCTAATTCCAGCCAACATAAGAGTTGATAAAGGGTAATAAATCATTGGCTTATCGTAAACTGGCAGCAATTGCTTTGAAACGCCTCGTGTTAGTGGATATAGTCGTGTACCCGACCCTCCGGCCAAAATTATTCCTCTCATTATATCCTCAACTTACAAATTCTAAATTTCGCCTAACCGCGATCTATTATATGAACCATCCTGAACATTTCGACACCACTTTTGATTTGCTAAATACCACTGGACGGTCTTTCTTAATCCAGATTCAAATGTCTCTTTTGGTGTCCAATTCAGTTCAATCTGCATTTTGGTAGAATCAATTGCATAGCGACGATCATGGCCTGGACGGTCATTTACAAAGGTGATTTGCTCCGCATACTTTGAGTCTTTTGGCACTAGTTCATCTAACAATTTACAGATACTTTCAACCACATCAATGTTCTGCTTCTCGTTGTGCCCGCCAATATTATAGGTTTCTCCAACTCTGCCCTCTGTAACAACGGTATACAAAGCTTCAGCGTGATCTTCAACATATAACCAATCTCTAATTTGGTCTCCTTTGCCATAAACTGGTAATGGCTGCCCTTCGAGCGCATTCAGAATAACAAGTGGGATTAACTTTTCAGGAAAGTGAAAAGGGCCGTAGTTGTTTGAGCAGTTTGTAACTATCGTTGGTAATCCATATGTGCGCAACCACGCCCTAACCAAATGGTCACTAGAAGCTTTACTTGCTGAGTATGGGCTGCTTGGAGCATAAGCCGTTTGCTCAGTAAATAGCGGCAATTTAGCAGCTTGTTCAAATTGGTCTGGGTGAGGTAGATCTCCATAAACTTCATCTGTTGAGATGTGATGAAACCTGAACTTAGCTTTTCGGTCTTCACCTAGCGAATTCCAATATACCCTTGAAGCCTCTAATAGATTATAAGTGCCTACAATATTAGTTTGAATAAACTCAGCTGGTCCGGTAATAGAGCGGTCCACATGACTTTCTGCCGCTAAATGCATTACTGCATCAGGTTGATGTTGTTTAAATACTCTATCTAGTTCAGCGCGATCACAAATATCCACCAACTCAAAGTCATAGCGCTCATCTTTCTCGACATTCTCAATTGACTCTAAGTTGCCCGCATAAGTTAATTTATCCAGATTTACAACCGAGTCACTGGTTTTATTAATAATATGGCGAACAACAGCAGAGCCGATAAATCCTGCACCACCTGTAACTAGAATCTTCAAAATATACCCTTATAAATTACTTTTTATATTCACAGTTCAGCAAAGCAATAGTTAATAACCTTAGCTTCAACTATTGCCCATTACTGTGAAAAACAAAAAAATATGGATTTTTAGACTGAGAAAGCCATAAGCTATTGATGTTTAGCTAGCTACAATCAATTTTGATGCTTATAGCACTTAACAATTAAGCTTAATAGAACGGTGTTTATTTAATCGCAGCCAAATATATCTCTTGTATATACTTTACTTTTAACATCTATAAGTTCTTCAACCATTCTATTTGAGACAATGATATCACTGCGTTCTTTTAGTTCAGAGATAGACTTTACAATTTCGGAGTTAAAAAAATGTTCTCCATCATAGCTGGGTTCATAAACTATCACCGTTACACCTTTAGCTTTGATGCGTTTCATCACCCCCTGAATAGCGGAAGCTCTAAAGTTATCAGAGCCTGCTTTCATAATAAGCCTATAAATCCCAACGACTTGAGGTTTTTTTGCCAAAATTGAATTAGCAATAAAGTCTTTCCTAGTGGTATTAGCTTCTACTATTGCACCTATCATATTGTTTGGAACATCTTGATAGTTAGCCAACAACTGCTTAGTGTCTTTAGGCAGACAATAACCTCCATAACCAAATGAAGGGTTGTTATAGTGATTTCCAATTCTAGGGTCCAGCCCCACTCCCTCTATTATCTGCCGACTACTCAGTCCATGCGCCTCTGCATAACTATCTAATTCGTTGAAGTAAGCGACGCGCATCGCTAAGTAAGTGTTAGAAAAAAGCTTTATCGCTTCAGCTTCAGTTGAATCTGTAAAAAGTAGAGGAATATCTGCTTTTTTTGCCCCCTGCTGAAGAAGCTGTGCAAAGGTTTTCGCTATATCAGTGTAACCACCAACAATTATTCTCGATGGATACAAATTATCATGTAAAGCCTTTCCTTCGCGAAGAAATTCTGGAGAGAAAGTTAAATTCTCGAATTGAAACTGCGCCTTTATCTTCTCAGTATAGCCCACTGGCACAGTTGACTTGATAAATACAGCAGCTGATGGAGCATACCTTTTAATATCATGAAGAACTGCTTCAACAGACGATGTATTAAAGTAATTTGTCTCTGGGTCATAGTCTGTCGGTGTTGCTATGATGATAATTTCAGAATTATCGTATGCTCGCTGTTTATCCACAGTTGCAGTGAAGCACAAATCGCCGGAAGATAAATAGGATGAGATCTCTTTATCTTCTATTGGGGAAATACCACGATTTAGCAGCTCAACTTTTTCTTGAACAACATCCAGTGCAATAACGTTATTATGCTGGGCTAGTAACACAGCGTTAGAAAGACCAACATAACCCGTTCCTACTACTGTTATATTGAACGATTTTCCTTTATTCATTACTACTTTACCTTATGGCTGTGCGCTTTCTGTACCACTTTAAGATTCGCCAAACATGTAATATTGCATAGTTATAGCTAATGAATATCGCAATAAATAGCAAAAACATTAATCCCTCTGATACCTGATATACCTCGCCAACAAGTCCTACCATAGCAAATAGAATACCGATAACTGAAATAATGACTAGTGCTTGCTTTGAGGTAAAACCAGCTCGTAGAAAGATGTGATGCAGATGGTCACGGTCTGGGCTGAAGGGAGATTTACCTTTTCTAATTCTGCGAATAATAATCGCAGCCATATCCATAAGTGGAACAGCTACAATCCACAAGGCTGTAACGGGACGAAATGAACTAAATTCCCCCTGCGTATTAATTACAAGTAACCAAACTACCGTGAAGCCAATAAACATGCTGCCAGCATCACCCATAAATATTTTTTTATACTGCGTACCAAATACACCTAAATTGAATATTAGATATGGAACGAGAGCCGCAACCAATAAAATCGACAATAAGCTAGTTTGACCACCACTAAACAAGAGAAATGAAATAGAAATTAGCGTGATAATAGCCATTGAACCGAGTAGCCCATCTATCCCATCAACCATATTAAAGGCGTTGATAATTCCAATAACCGCCACATAAGTAAAGACAACACCAAACCAAGCGAGGTTTACATCACCAAAAAACAAGATATTACCCAAGTTCTCGATGTAGCCGTCCGTCGAAACTATCATCAATGTAGCTACGACAACTTGAAAAAACACCCTAATCCGAACACTTAAATCATGTCGATCATCCATAACTCCAAGCATGACCATTAGACCCGAAGCAAACAGATAACTGGCTAGTTCATTATTTAGGGGGAAAAAGAGGCTTGCGGTAACAGAAACGCTGCAAAAAACTGCAATTCCACCTATTAATGGAATATTTCCCTCGTGTTTCTTCCGTTCATTTGGTTTGTCGACGAGGTTGAAACGAATCGCAACAGGTCTCACTACCCCAATCGCTACAAGAGACATCACGAACGAAAAAAATAAGGCCAGCATGAGCTCCATTAAAAACACTCCAAAATCATATAACTCATTCGTCTACTCGTGCTCTTACACGGCAATCAACATTGATACAGACAAATTACAAATGGAAATAGCGCAACAATTGTAATTCAAAACCGACATAGTGTACTTGATTTAGATTACTTATGCACTATGAAAGGGGATTTCGTCGTCAATCATCATCTCCCGTTAAGCTGTAAATAAAAAGCCTCTTGCTGTTAATAATTGTTATCTCCAGTACAATATCTCTCAAGTGAACTCTCTTTCGCCGGAGCATCTGAATTCAGTTCTCATGAAGATTCAAGTTAATTATTTATAAAAATGGTTCTTTCTCAAAAAAGTACAGCTTTGAAACAAAAAGCTGACGATAAATAGATTCACAAGAAAGGACTCTTGTGTAAAAATATGGGGTTCAATATTTATTCCAGAAGTTAACACAGTATTATTCGCACGCTCAGTTGGTGCAGCATGACTCACATCGACTATCGATACTGTTCACGTTGCTCCCTATACCTTACTATTGCTGGGTAGTATTGTGGCTAATTGAATACTTACGCCTACAGATTAAGAGAATTATGACCGTCAGTCTTAAGCACCCAAGCACTTCCCCATTAATCACCATATACATGCCTACCCATAATAGATTAGACAACCTGAAACGGGCGCTATTAAGTGTTCAAGCTCAGAGCTATGGTAATTGGGAATTAATAATTGTTAATGACGGTTCTAGTGATGGGACAAAAGCATTTTTAGATTCGATCCAAAGCGATCAGATCAGAGTATTTCATAATGATAAAGCCAAAGGTGCGTGCCATGCTAGGAATACTGCTATTCAGGCTGCCCAAGGTGAGTTTATTACGGGGCTCGATGATGATGACGAGTTTAGCCCTGATAGATTAGAAGTACTGCTAAGCTCATGGCAACCACAATATAGCTTTCTCTGTACGCCAGTCACAATATGCAAAGGCTCAACCCAAAAAGAGCATCCATTTTTCATCGGGCCTATCTCTATAGAAAGTATGCTGGTTATCAATAAAGTAGGTAATCAAATCTTCTGCAAAACAGAACATCTAAGAGAGATTGGCGGGTTTGATGAAGAATTTAAAGCTTGGCAGGATTACGACACATGGGTGCGGTTCATCGAACGCTTTGGTCCGGGGCTAAAACTACCTAAATCAACCTACCTTCAGCACGAAAGTAGCTCTGTGAGCATAACGCGCTCACCAAATAGGCTAAAAGGATTCTATCAGTTTTTAGCAAAGCATGAGCATTTAATGGATCAAAAACAACGTAATGCTATGAAGTGCTGGGAGCATATAATTAAAGGGCAATGGGTCCCTCTTAGAGTGCTAGCATCGGCTGATCATGCTATTTTCAAATACTCATTTTTCCATAATATAAAACGAATACTAGGTCGATAATGAAATTGCTATTTGTACTTGAGGACTTTACTTTAGGTGGAGTTGAGAGAGTAACTCTACAGTTAATAAAAGGGCTTTTATCAGAGTATGATGTTGAGATTGCAGCTACCTCAGTATGCAAAGAAGGCCCTTTATTAAAAGACTTCGAGAGTATCACCACTGTTTGTGATAGCGCATCAAAGTTGAATAATTTCAAAACGTTAATACAGCAATATAAACCGACCATCGTTATCTTTACAAAAGGTGGGCTGTCAAAATTGGCTGCCGTTTTACCAAAACACTGCAAAACAGTTGCAATACAACACGTTCCTATTCAACTTCCCGAAGAAAGTTGGGTTAAAAACGTTATTCGAAGAATCGGGGCTACACTGCTTTATCGTAAAATGGATAAAGTAGTATGTGTATCTGACGGAATATTCCAGAATCTCATAAAACTAGGCGTTTGCTCAAAAAACAACATAACTAGAATTTATAACCCAGTTTTGAGCGAAGATATTCTTACATTAGCCGATCAGGCGATGCCTGAATATGAAGACTATTACGTTTGTGTTGGGCGACTGCATTATCAAAAGGGCTACGATTTGCTGCTCGAAAGTTTGGTCAAATTAGGAAAGCCGACATGTAAAGTAGTCATCCTAGGTAATGGACCTGACAAAGCCAAGCTAGAAACCTTAATAAAGAAGTACAATTTAGAGTCTCAAGTAATTTTACACGGTGCAACAAGCAACCCTTATAAGTATATTAAACACGCTAAGGCAATCCTATTACCTTCTCGATGGGAAGGCCTCCCAACCGTTTTGGTGGAAGCTAGTTACCTAAAAACCCCCATCATTGCGTTTGATTGTCGATATGGTCCGAAAGAGCTTACGAGAAATGGATTATATGGCTACCTTGTGCCCTTTGGTGATACCACTCAATTTGCAAGTTATATTGATTTGATTGAGCAAGGTGTAATAAAGGAATCCGTGGATACTGAAGAGTTCACACTAAAATCATCGGTTCACAACTACTATAAGCTGTTCAAATCTCTATGAAACCAAGTTTAAATAGAAAGATCTACTCTGGGCATCAATTTTCAGAAATAAGAAATAATGCATTTCTACAGGAAAAAACTATCGCGATCTCGTTTGTAAACCCATTTTCTTACTACGAAGTGCAAAAAAGTGACTCATTAATTGATGGTATTGATTACTATTTCTCCGATGGTGCACTACTTTGCATGCTACACAATCTCTTCTCTCCCAAAATATCTAGGGCGAGCTTTGATTACAGCTCTATTGCAAAACCTTTCCTTGAATACGTTGAACAACATAACAAACGCTTGGCGGTCATTGGAGCAACAAGCTCTGAAAATGCTAAAGCTGTGGAAGTGTTAAAGAAGCAGTACCCCAATCTAAATATCGTGTTCAACAGAGATGGTTATATTGATGATATCGAGCCTGTAGTAAATCAGATTGAAGCTTTAGAGGTAGACGTAGTTTTGGTCGGTATGGGAACTCCCTATCAAGAGAAGTTTTGTGTGGAAGCTAAGAAAAAGCTAACCCGCCCAATGCTACTAATTACATGTGGCGGCTTTTTGACTCAAACCTCTATAAAACCAGACTACTATAATCCTATTATCAAAAAGCTAGGTCTCAGATGGCTGCAACGCATGATAATGCATAAACACGTTAGAGATCGTGTAATAAAACAGTACCCAGCTTTCGTCATCAACTACCTTACTCATATGATATTCAAAAAAAGGTAATCAAGTTGTACACCATAATACTATAGCTTTCTGTTCCGAGCTCTTACAACACAAGATAAGATGGGTAAAGCTCGGAACAGGCATTTTTTATTTAATCACAATTGGGGCGCTATACAGTTCTGATATCGCTTCACCAAATTCGTCAACTTCTGATTCACTCTTGACTACTTTAGTCGTAATAAGCATCATCAACTCTGTACGCTGTAAGCTATCCACCTTAGCTTTGAACAGGTTTCCTAAAATAGGCAATTCACCTAACGCAGGAACGCCCTGAGTATAGTCACTTTTCTTCTCTTGGATCAGTCCACCTAAAGCTACTGTTTGACCATCTCCAGATAAAACTTCAGTACTAATTGAGCGGTTTGTAATAGTTGGAGAGGAGACCCCACCAAGTGTGTTAGGTTTACCATCACTCACAGACATTGAAACAGATAAAGTCACAACACCTTGAGAGTTAATGATTGGAGTAATAGATACATTAATACCTGTTGAACGATATTGCACTGAATTTGATACAGAGCTATTGTTACCAAGGTTTTCAACTGTTTGAGTAATTATCGGGATCTGATCACCTGAACTCAACGTCGCAGATTCACCATCTCGAACAATAAAATAGGGTCGTGACAACACTCTTGCATCATCAAGAGAGTCTTTCCAATTGAACTCAGCCTTCCAATCGCCAGATATAGCTTGACCAAATAGCGTTCCGACTCCCGGATCTAACGTCAGCTTATCAGACCCACTTGCGCCAGCTTGGTTATATAGCCACTTAATACCTGATGACATTTCGTCATTCAGTGTGATCTCTAAAATCGTGATATCCAGTATTACTTGCCCTGGTAATACATCCATTTTTTTCAATAGTGATTCAACTAGCCGATACTCATCTTTAGTTGTGTAAAAAATCAACGCGTTCTGCTGTTTATCTAAGCTAAATTTAACATTTTCTGCGCTTTTATTTACAGCACCTTTCGATGCGGTATCCTCACTCCCACCTGATGTTCTGCCTCGTAACAATACATCCAAAGACTCTCGCATATCTTCGGCTTTCGCATACTTTGGCTTATAGATGAAGTATTGCCTTTCATCACCAGCTAATGGCACATCTATTTTTCTAGCCCAAAAGCTAATACGCTCAATTGTATCTTGGCTTGCAGCGTATGCCACGAATGAATTTATGCGTGGTAATGGCACAAAAGAGACATCACCTTCTTTCGATACACTTAAGCCATCTTCTTCCAACAACGCCTTTATTTGTTCAATACCCTCACTAGGGGAAATGTGTGCAAACTCAAATAAACGTATTTCACGACCAAAAGCACGAGGTACATCAAGCATATTGATAATTTTTATAGCCCGCACTAGTTCAGCTCTCTCTCCTTCGAGAATAATAAGCTTTTGTAACGAGTTAACGGTCACTTTGGCTGTCGATAATTTGCTAAGAATATTGGTAATATTTCTACTACTACTATAAACATACGGTACGATATGCGTGATAGCGCCAGCAACTTCAGGGATATCATTGACTTTATTACCTATTCCCACCGCAATTGAATTTTTTTGTTCCGCGCCACTTGATTTCGAAAGGTATAGAATTTCATCTTTTCTGAAGCTAGTCACGCCACTCTCTTCTAGCGCTTTCATTGCAACTCTGTAGAATTCAGTTCTCTCGATGGAAGAAGAAAGATTTAGTGTTACAGTATCTCTAGAAGCTGATAATTTAGGAGATATAACATAGTTAATTCCAAGCAACTCTTGAAATGCCTTGTTTGCAAATTCTTTTACGGGCATTTCATCGGCCGAAAAAGTAATAGCAGGGCCTTCAAGCTTAGGAGCAGATTTAGCTTCTTCTTTTAGACGCGTAATTCCCCCCCAATCTTCAACGTTAACTTCTTTAAACTGTCGGTCTTGCTCCTCAACCTGTTGTTTTTCAGAGGCGGTAGCAACCTGTTCATTCCTTTTGTTTAGGAGGGACTTTTCCACTTGAAGCTCTTTGTCCCGTAAACCAGTTTTGCTTGCACAGCCCGAGACCAACAATATTGACATTATCGCCAAATACAGTTTCTTTGAAGGCATTGATATCATTCTAAACTTCTCCATTAGCTTCACTTGCCATAACAGACACGGTGAGTGGCTTGAATATCTTTAACTCTATCGGTTGGGTGTCTTTAAGCGACAATGTAATGCTATTCACATCAATTTCTGTGATGAGATATTGATAAAACGAGTCACCCTTTTTTATATTCAAAAATTCATCACTATCACTAAGCTTTACCCTGACCCTTGCTACAGCTAACTCGCCAGATGTATAAACAGCAATAAGTGACAGTTGTGCATCTTGGTACAAGGGAGCATCGAGCTTTTTATCGTCGATCTTTTTAAACTCCACGCCTAGATTTCTTGATAGCGCTTCAACATCCAGAGGTGATTCCGTGTGAATATTGATCGTTGTCAGATTATTTTCCTTTTCACTAACATTAATATATGAAGCCATTATCATTTTCAGTGCCCACCAAATAGCAACAATGATGAAACTACACAGTATTAGAAGGTTTTTCATTTCTTTTTATACACCCTCACAAACTCAATGTTAGCAGTTACATGTCCTTTACGAGCCTTAGATTGGAACATGGAGGCTTGCCTAACTCTATTTCCTTTACTAATGTCTTCTAACTCGGATAAAAGATTTAGAATACGATTATAATCTCCAGACACATTTATCATCCCGGTAAAAGCAGAATAAGTGCTGTTAATAGCAACTTCTCGTTGTGGTGCTTTGTTATTAACTTGGACTTCTACTTTTTCAATCGCCACATCAACAACTTCAAGCCAGAGTAACGCTGGATCCTCCTTTTCACTTAACTGCGGAAGACCTGAGTAATTCTCTAGTTGAGAGTCTAATATTTTTAGTTGTGCATCAATCTCATCATACTGAGCAGCTACAACCGCTTGCTTAGATGCAAACACTCTAGCGGCGGCAATTTCATCCATTGATTTTGAAATCCAATCAATCCAAGGAAAGATTAAAAACTCCAAGGAGATCAGAAGACCTATAGCAGCCCCTCCCCATTTTTTTATCAATTGCTCACGTGAGTTCACAGCCAAACTACCTCTATTGTAAAAGCCTCTCCGCCTGCTTTTTGCTTTATAACTGGCCCTGAAAACTTTGCTTCTTTGACTCCGGGAGAGCTAACAACTTGCTTTAATAAATCAGTTGCAGATCCCACGGTGACACCTCGCAGCTCAACCCCTTTAGGTATTACTGTGACCCTTTCAAACAGAACATCCCTAACATTTAATTGCAAACCTGCAAGTTTATTCAGTACATTTGGATTATCGGCTAAAAATTGCTGTAATTCTTTAACTGAATCAATCTGGTTATTATATTGACGTCGTTTATCAATACTTTCATTCACTTGAGCTTGGTTTAATTCTTTTGCTGAGTCTAACGTCATTTTATTCCAAAAGACGTAGCTAGTAAGGACGGTAGCAGTTATAACACCTGCAGCCAAAAGGCCATAAACTAAGTTTCTATTCGAGATCCGCTCACTTCTTTTTGGTTTACTTCGCTTTATTCGAAGTCCAATAAGATCAAACCATAATAGTTGTGATTCGGATAACGAGAGCTGGCTACTATTTTTATGGGCTAGACTGAGAGGCCAGTTATTCGAGTCTTCTACTTCGCAATAAAGTGGCAGGATGAATTCACATGAATCAGGGATCAGCTGATAAACATCTTTAGGGATGACAAAATATTCAATACTAAAATGACTTTTGCTTAAGTTTCTAGCACGCCAAAAAAACGTACCTTCAAATGGAGGCAAAGCTTTACTTTGTGCCTTGATAATATTAAAAATCTGATTTAAGGAAGACTTTGAATACTGCTTCGTAGTTGCCCAAAAAAGATTTCTATCTAGCACACAGGCTTCAGATAACTTGACTTTGACTGTGGGGCACTGCGTATCTACGAGCTCTTTTTGGCTGTTAAGAAAGTACTTTTTATGTACGACCAAAGCTGTCGCATCATTGATATTTTTATTCGACAACATCATGAGCTAGTTCACTACTTCTTCTTTACTTACAAAATATGGCCGTAACCCTGGGCCTCTCTCAAAACTAAAACGCTTTGAGTAATTTACAGACCCCTCAAATGTGATTTGAATAGAAAGCTTCCCACTGGCGATGCTATCAACACCCCCTTCCCCCTCATCTAGCGAAGGTGTTTGCCCCTCAAATCCAAACGCAGAGTATAAAGACTTAGGTGTAAATTGTCGAACAATATAGGGATTGACCCGAAGCACCAAAAAAGGCTGAATTTGTTCAAATAAATTATCATTTTGGAGAATGTAGCGTAGCTCTTCAACGGTCTGCAACGCTGTATTATTAGGTAAAAAAGGCTGTATATAATCTCCCTTTTCAGCTCCTTCTAGACGGCGAAAATTATCGATATCCTGCCAATCATCAAAGCGGTCCATAATTTGGTTTATGTCGCTAGAGTCTGTGCCGTAATGTAATAATAACTGCTTAAATGCTCCTTCGTTCAATGGCGCGAGCGATACTAGACCACTTAGATCTTGAGCACGCACATGAAGGTTACCCCGCTTTGTAGCCTCACCTCTAAAGTTTTTTAGTGAAGGATCTATTAACTCAATCCCAGGATAACGAGAGTTTGGCCCCAAAATACCTAGCGGTGTTGTCATTAACTCATAGATAATTTCAGATTGAGCATTGTCGACTGCAATTTTAGCCCTATTATGTTGCTTGATCATATTTGCCATATTAGCTGTATTGCTACCTTTTTCGGACATAAAGATCATCATACTGGCCATCGCTGCAGTGATCATCAATACTAATAGCAATGCTGCACCATTACTTTTACTTATTTTGCTATTCACTACTTGCACCTAATAAAGAAGGTGGAATTCTAGATATTCGATAGATCAGATGATTGACTTTACCGCGCGCATTATCATTTTTGACCTTAATACGAATAAAAAGAGGCATTATTTTACGCTGAGACGCATAGAATGTATCATTCCAAGTGGGCTTAGGCTTCACAACTATATCTAAGTATTCAGAGTAGTAATTGCTAAACTCAAGCCAGTCTTTCCAACCAAAGTATTGAAACTCAAAGCTTTGGCTGGACATAAATGAAATGCTCTTCTCACAGTTACTCTCATGAATTTTAAAGCTACTTAACGAAACAACACCAAGAGGGACTTCACAATACAACAAATCACGGTCTTTAATATACAGTGTGGATACTGCAATTGGCTCCGATATCAATACTGGAGAACGAGTAACAAACGCAAATCCCTCTTTTTTTCCAATAAAAAAAGGAACTGTTTTGCCAAGCTCGTCTACATACCCATAAGGGAATGCCTCTCTAATTTGTTGATTCACAAGTTTTACTCTAGAAAGCTTGTCAATATCATATCTGCTATTTGAGCTGGTTAAATTTTGTAGGGAGAATCGATAACTCATTACAGCAAGTGCAATTACTATCGAAAAGATAACCATTGAAATTAATACTTCAATCAGGGTAAACCCAGTTCTATTACTTTGCTTCACGCCAGAATACATTTTTGAACTCAGTAATTTTTTTGGGGGCTGGGAGTAATTGAGAAAAAACAGCGCATTTATATAAAATCATCGTTCCATTTGATGTTTCACCGCTTTCACTACCACCAACGCTTGTCAAGGCTGGTTTCTCTGATACCACTTCAACTCGCCAATAGTAACTTTCACCATCATATTTGTACTCACCTTCAACCTGAAGGTTATACTCATACTGATACCTTACTTCATCTTGAATATATTCAAGCATGTAGGATTGCTGTGCCGTTGTAACAAGCCTTCTCTCGTTCAACAACATAGCTTGAGTAACATAACTAATTGCGCTAATAGATATAAATAAAATAACAGAAGCAATTAACACTTCAATTAGTGTCATCCCTGTCTGCTGCTTAGAACTCAATCGTTTCACTTTTCTCTGTATCTTTGTAGGTAAATGATAATTTTTTCGCCACTAAATAATTGCTAGAAGACAATTGAACCGTTTCACGTTCAAAACTAAGCTGTGAGAACGTTATTGATTTAAGTGCTGATATATTAGCTTTCTCGGAGGATTCATACTCAACCTCTGGTTGGGGTATTTGTACTCTCCCAGCTTCCCACACCTCTATGTTAAATCCTTCAATACGCACTTCTAAATCACGCCCTCTATAAATTGAGTACTGTTTTGCATATTCAAGCAAAGATTTAAGTTGCTGCTTTTCAGAGTAACGCTTAACTTGTTCTAATTGGCCCCACATATTTGGCAGTACCACAGAACTTGTCAGGCCAACTAGTGCCAAAACAATCAGCAATTCGACTAAAGTAAAGCCTTTTTGTTTAGAAAGAGACATCATTCATCGACACTATACTTAGAAGCATCACGATTACGACAGAGCCAACTATCCCCCCCATTATTAGTATCAATAGTGGCTCTAACAATGCGGTAAATTTAGTGAGCCAACTCTCAAAACGGTTTCGAGAGCGATTGGCTATCTCATTAAAAGAGCTTGCTAGGCTACCACTTTCTTCACCTACAGTAATTAGAGAAATAGCAACATCATCATACAGACTAACCCCCTTAAGTTCGTTACTTAAAACACCACCACTACTAACAACGCTCACCACTTTCGTAAGTTTTGCGTGAAGTCTAGGGTTAGCCACCGTTTGCAAAGCTAACTGTAAACTATCAGATAAGCTAACACCACTTTCTAATGTCAACTGCAAAGCCGTTGAGAACTTTATACGATCTGAGTGGTTTACTATTTGCTTTACAATAGGAAACTGAATCACCATCGAAAATAGCTTTTTTCTTAGTAAATCTCTTTGCATTGCACTGTATAAAGCTAAGGCACATAAAAGTAAGAAGATTAGTAAATGAAGCTGATAATTTTGAACCCAAGTCGAAAGGTCTAATAGCAGCCTAGTGTATTCGGGGATCTCTCCACCATTGTCAAACATAGATGACATACTAGGAATGACAAAATTAAAAATAGCCCAGATAGCAGAAATGCAAACGAACAATATGAAAATGGGATAAGTTGAAGCTTGAATAACCTTGCTTCTCAATGCACTTTGAAACTGCAAGTTTTGACTTAACCTTGCAAATACCTGAGGCAAGTTGCCTGTTGCCTCGCCAATTTTCACCATTTCAATATACAAAGTTGAAAAAATATCCGCTCTTTTCGCCAGCGCTTCGCTTAGCACAGCACCTTGCTTTATATCAGCCAGAACAGAGGCCCATACTTGTCCAAGAGCAGAATTCCGATTAGATTGGGCAAGCACATCCAGAGCTTTGTCCACGCGGAGGCCATTTTGAAGTAAAGTAGACAACTGGCTAGTTGACTGCTCTAAATCGTTAAGTGATACTTTTTTACGAATACTTCTCGTCTGTATCTCTTTTATTTCAAGAACTAATAAATCCTTCGACTGTAGCTGATTATATACCAAGCTTTCACTTTCGGCCGTGAGCTCACCTTTTTCAATCTCGCCCTCTGAATTACAGACTTTATATCTGAATACTTGACTCACCCAGCTACCCTCAATACTTCCTCTATAGTCGTCTGACCATTTACAGCTTTTAGAAAACCATCTTGCTTAAGCGTGCGAAGCTGCTTTTGCTCCATCATTTCATAAAGGCTATCGAGAAGGCGCTCATCTTTGGGGAGTTTCTTAACATCTATATCACAGGGCAAATACTCTAGAAATGCGACGCGACCAGAATAACCTGTATTCTCACAGTGTTCACACCCTTTAGCTTGATAAAGAGGCTTGTCTACTCCCTCTGCAACCTCAGATAATTTATATCGTTGATATAGTTCTCTTGTTTCTTGTTCACTTAGAGGTTGTTTACAATGATTACACAAGGTTCTGGCTAGTCGCTGCGCCATAATAGAAACTAGACCGGCGTTTAATAAATACTCTTGAATACCCAAATCCAGTAATCTCGTATAAGCCGAAGGCGCATCGTTTGTGTGGACCGTACTAAAAACTAAATGCCCAGTTAGTGCTGATTGTAAAGCTATCTTAGCAGTTTCATTATCACGGATCTCACCAACCATGATTACGTCGGGATCCTGACGCACAATACTTCTAAGCCCTGCTGAAAAATCATATCCAATCTCAGCATTCACTTGTACTTGGTTAATCCCCGGTAATTGATACTCGATAGGATCTTCTAGGGTAACTATTTTAATATCGGGACGATTTATTTGATTCAAAAAGGAATAAAGAGAGGTTGTTTTGCCTGAGCCCGTAGGTCCAGTCATTAAAATAACTCCGGATGTTTTTTTAAGGTCCTGGTTTATTTTATCGACAAGATCGGCTGAATAGCCTAACTTTTCCAAATCGAATTTAACAGCATTTTTTATTAGAAAACGCATTACGACACTTTCGCCAGTACCCAAGGGCAATGTTGAGCAGCGAATATCTAGGTCAGTAGCACCCGCCTTCATTTCTATTTTACCGTCTTGTGGGCGCCTCTTTTCGGCAATATCCATCCCTGATAGAATCTTAATTCTTGAGATAACTGCTAGCTGAAGGTTGTTGGGTATCGGATCTGCTTCTTTTAAAATGCCATCAATTCGATACCTAGCTCGATATTTACCATTAATAGGTTCGATGTGTAAATCTGAAGCTCCAAGCTTCACCCCTTTATTTATTAGGCTATTTACCAGATTTACAGTTGGCGCGCCTAACGCTAACTCTTTTAATGCACTTAGATTATCACTTGAGATAGAAAGCTCAGGCGTATCTGAAACTAACGCTCGACATTGTTCGGCTAGTAACTCAAAGTCTTTCTTTGTTACAGCGTAAAACTGCTTTTCCTGAGTAATAAAACGAAGGTAATCTAATGCATCACGGCTATGTGGGTTAGCGAATACTATGCCCACCTTCGTCTCACAGACAGAAACCGGAGCCATGTCATTTTCTAATAAAAGCTCTAAATTGATAGATTTTAAAAAGCTTATATAGTCCGCTGAAGTATCTAAGTTATCTTTCCATTTTTTGCAATTAAGCAATGTGCAATATAACTCACAGAGCTGGTCTTCATCAATCCAGCCAGAATTCAATAGTACTATCTCAAGTTGAGAAAGTGCACCTCTCTCAAACTCAGCAACTTGCTGCAGCCGCTCACTATTTAATATTTGCTGGCTGCCAATATACTCATGAACCTTAGAGTTCCACGTCTGCATCTTCACCTTCGCCACCAGGTTTGCCGTCTCGGCCAAAACTCTTCAACTCAAATTGTTCGCTACCGTTTTCACTGATAGCTTTATAACTATATGGATTACCCCAAGGGTCATTTGGTATTTGCTTCGGAAAGTAAGGACCATCCCACATTTCTTTGTTACTTGTCACAAGCTCATCAAGAGTTTTTGGGTAGTAGCCTATATCTAATCGATAAGAATCTAACGCGGTTGAAATAACCTGCATTTGCGCTTTTGCAGTACCCTCTCTAGCAGTACCCACCTTACTAAACATTCGAGGCGCAACAACAGAGGCTAAAAGCCCCAAAATTACCATAACAATTAACAACTCCACTAAAGTGAAACCCTTAATTTTTTTTAACTTTTTCATTTGAATACTCATTTAGTCAATGCTGTTTATATCAAGTAGAAAGCCGTGACCTGCGTAAGACACCAACAACCCAAATTAGTTCCAGCACAATGTAAACAAGGCCTTTGACACAATAAATGCATAATTCTAGAGTGAAAACCCATCACAAGTGGGCTCCATCTATACCGCTGAAATCTAACATACAACGGTATAATTTTGAACTAGTGTAGCTTTACTTTAATGCATTAATTGCAGCACTTAGTTTATCAATGCCACCACCTGTTACGATTTGATAATCAACTAATATTCCGTCTTTCTGCTTTCCAATCACAAATGAAGGAGTGCCATCTAAACCAAGTAGTTGAGCATCAGTAATTGAGCGAGAAACTTCTGCATGTACGGATTTATCCTCAAGACATGCATTAAACACAGTTTCATCTAAGTTAAAGTCAGTGGCAATTTCCTTTAGTGAATCCGTGACTATGTTATTTCCTAACTCAAAAAGCTTATCTTTAACCCCTTCATACTGACCTTGTTTATTTGCACAGCGCAGTACAACAGCGGCATAGCCAGATTTTGGGTGAAGCTTAGTTAATGGGAGTTCACGCGCTAGTACAGCAACCTCACCAGAATCAACAAACTTGCTTTTAAATTCAGGCCAAATTTCTTGTTGGAATTTTTTGCAATAAGGACAATGTAAATCAGTGTATTCAATCATCACAATACTAGCATTTTTATCTCCAATCCATTTACCTTCGTTGGACAGGGGTAATGTATCTGGCTTTACCAGCTCAGCAAGTCCAACTCTGACGGCTACTTGCTGTTGAATTTCTCTTAATTTTTCCACTTCTGCACGTAGCTCTTTAAGCTCAGTATTCTGAGTGGTACTACACCCTAGTAGTAAACTTGATAATGCTATTGGTAATAACCAGTTTTTCATTGAAACTCCTTAATTTAGGTTTTTTTATGACAGGTTGGTCCGGACAAACACAGGTTGTTGGTATACCTGATCAATCTTAGTTTTGGGTAACAAATAACTTTGTGATAACTAGCTTTGACTCTAAGTTCACCAGATACGCTTCACTAATATTGGCATCAGATTATAACGGCGTTTTGATACGCAGGCAGAGTTAATTATAAAACTCACTGTGTTGATAAAGATATAATTGCGGTGAACTTCAAAATTAAACGGTCAGTCCATGATTTACCCAAAACTCATTTTCACAACCACCTTCGAAAACCCATGTCACACTCATATATCAGAAAGCTAGTAGCAAAATATTTAGCCTCGGCTATTTTTGAGCTTTACTACCTCATTGATTTCTACACGAAACGGTAGTGCACGATAAAGCTTTCTTGTCTCGAAAGAGATCACTTAAGTAGGCAAATGAATATCTGTTCGCTTTGTCCCCCTATAAAAGCAGAATCTGTAGATCTATTTCCATCCCATTAGCTCATCTATACTTAAGGTGAATGATGTTTGACGCAAATAGAGTCAACGTTGACCAAAAAAATTGTGATAAGGTACAGAGCCAAACATTAGCCTATAATGATAAAAAAACCCTCGCAAAAGCGAGGGTTTTTAAACTATGGTAAGTAATTAAAAATTACTGAGACCATTCGTTTTGGTCTAGTACTGGCATTACGCGGTCAGTACCACCAATGATTTTCTGTACAGATACACCGTGTACTGAATCTTTAGGAGCAGTAACTGTGAATGTTACAGTATGACGATTGTCAGCTGATTTAGCGTTTGCAGCGTTTGTACCTAGAGATTCTGCAGCGTAACCGCCGTCAGCACCTGTGTAACCTTTCTGAGCAACAGCTTGCTCAATTAGCTTAGGTACGAAGTATACTACAGAAGACTTAGCAGGAACCTGACCAAGTTCTACAGCAGTCACTTTACGAGCGCCAGTGTTACCGTTAGCAGATTCACCAAACACGTCAACTGTTACTTCAGCCGCTTCATCGTGTTCGTTAGTAACACGTACAAAGTTACCTTCAGCATTTACTACGTAAGGAACTTTAAGAACTGCACCGTTAACGCCAACTTTGTGAGTTACTTTGTTATCTTCACAGTGATCAAGCTCACCTGCTGTACCGAAGTCTAGCGTGTAGTAAGTAGTAGCTTCGTAGTTGAAGTTCATGATACCGTCAGTCGGGTTATTCTCAACAACGTAGTACATTGTGTTGTAAGTTGCACCCTGAAGTGGAGCAGTTGTCTGAGTATTAGGCTCTGCATCACCTGTACCAGCATTCGGAGTAAATAGATCAACAGCTTCTGTGTTGTATACAGTAGCAGCAGCTTGAGTTAAACCAAATGAACCCGGTACTGTACCAGTTTGTACAGGAACAGATGTGTCTAACACGCCTGTAGCAGCAGTGCGGCCATTGTATAGGCGCATTTTAACGTTTGCGCCTGGCTCTGCAGTTGCAACGAAAGCTGTTTCTAGGTGGTCATCAGCGTCTAGAGTAATAGCTTGGTCTAGAAGTGCTGCACGGTTATAGAAACCGTTCTTGTAAATCGCTTGTGAGCTAGTAGCTACTAAACGGTTGTTAGCTGCTGCATTGTATACAAATTCAGTACGAGCAACGATCGCATTGCCTTCAGAATTTGAGCTTTCAGCATTAACCTGAACTTCAGCAGTTGTGCCGCCGTGTAGTGCGTAGAACTGAGGAGTGATATCAACAACTTTCTGAGCAGCTGAAACAGCACCTTGGATGTTATAACCATTACCACCATCTGTAATAGCAGAAGTAGACTTGATTGTTACAGACTGTGTTGTAGAAGCTGTTGTACAAGTTGTGTTAGCGATCTTGATACCTACTGGATCGATAGCTGTAGAGTCAGCACCCGTAGAAACACGAGAGAACGCAAGACGAGTACCTGCACCGATAGTGATACCAGCTTTAGTCAGGAAAGTGATAGAAGAAACACCATCAACTGTACCATCCGAAGATGCTACCGCTTCAAAGTTAGTGTTTGCACCAGAACCATCAGCATCTTTTACTAGGTGGATTTGGTTAGCGTTACCAGCGAAAGTTGCACCACTAAGCTCGATAGTGATTTTAGTACCACCAGGGATATCAGTAGTAGGGATGTAAACGATGTGTTGGTCAGTGTTTGTACCATCAACAGCGTCAAAATCTAATGTTAAATCACCAGTAAGCTCATAAGCAACTTTTGCTTCGTTAGTAGCTTCAAGGTTTGCAGCAGTTGCGCCTGTACGGTTAGCTTCTGCGATACAAGCCGCACCGCCGTAGATAGTGTCAAAGCCTGTAACAGCTAGAGCATCTGCGCCTTTGTAAACTTCGAAACAAGCTTCAGTACCTGCGTAAGCATTACCTGCTAGTACAGCAGCAACTGCAGCAGGGATTAAAGCGACTTTATTAAAACGCTTCATTTTTATCTCCATGTATCCGGTGGACACTTTATGTTTTCAGTTAATATTTACACACTCTGGACACCAGAGTATAGCAAAACGTTAAATAAGTTAAAGGGCCCGACCGATACTGCACAAACATGTAGCATCAAATCTAGGCTCGTCTATTATGATAATAAGCTAAATTAAATTCAAGAGCTAGCGCTAAATTAATATGGTTTTAAAAGTAACATAACAAGTCGTATTCGCAACCTTTTCATAAAGATTAATCACACAACACCACCACGACACTTTTTGCTTACATTTGAGGTCAACAAATAACCAGACAACACGTAACCAAATAGCAGGTAAAAGGTAGGCAGCGTTTTAAAGCGGTCGCTTATCGCTGAAGAAAAGCCAAACAGCAAGACTTCTGAGGCGACCAAACATGCTACAGCAAACGCTAGCGCCGTTTGAGTTTCATTCCTCTTGGAGCATAACCCCTTTTTATATACATAACAACAAACTAAGAAAAATACAAACTTAATTACTAGAGCTGCTGTTAACCCTAGAATCCCCCACTTAATAAGGTGAAAGCCATAGAAAGATTCTATTACCTCTATCCTAGTCTCAAGTTCTAATCGATTTGAGCCTTCAGACAACGGCGGTAACTGTGATAAATACTCGCCAGCCAACGCAAGCTCTTTTAGTCGGTGGCTAGTCGAGCCGTCAACATCTCCATCTTCGCCACCAAAAGTCTCAAGTATATAAGAGACTTGCTCAAACTCTTCACTAAAGGATAGAAAAATTGAGACGCTAGCCACAACCATAGCAAACAGCAGTAAGTACGAAGTTTTGCGCGTTCTTGCGCCAGTGAGCCAAAAAGCAAGGCCTAAAATTCCTACCGTCGAGAATAATCCACCTCTACTAAAACTCAAAAACATCGCACAAAACGCAACAAACACAATTGACCACTCACCAACCGACATTGATATTCGCCGAGCAAAAAAGCTGAAATAGTAAAAAATAAAAAATGACAGATAAAACGAGAAGTCTGAAGGATAACCATAGGTTCCTGACCAACGATAAAAATGTAACGGCATGTCATCACTAGGTCGTCCCTTAAATATATCAACGACAGGCCACAGTGCAGGAATGTAAATCAATATTGAAATGATCACCTGAAATACAAACATTTTTTTGAAGAAAACAAAAAATGTACGCAGTTCCTCCTCATCTAGTGGATAGATTAAAGGGATGAGAATATATATCAAGTATATAAGAGGACGTAAATAATCGGGCAGATCTTTAAAGGTTAAAAAGTTAGTAAAAGCCAATGATACAGCCATGTAATAGCTCATCATCACAGTGCAAATAGCCACAACAGCAGTGACGAAGCCTGGCTTAAAGTAAGTGCGTCTAATCACTAACGACAAAGCGACGAATACAAAAGCAAAAACGTGTAGTACTTTTTGTGCGGTGGGGGCCCCTAGAGTATGAGGCAAAACTGGGAATAAAAAAACAAAGAGCCAAACAAGTTTGTTTATAACAAGATTATTAAATATCACGATTAACCTTACATGCCCAGCAATAGCGCTGGGCATACCTATCAAGGAGCAAAGTGCTATGATTAATTATTCGTTGCCCTCAGGCCCGAGACTATTACGTATCCTGTGGCTAACACTCCTCCTAACAACGCAAAAATCACCACGATCAGCGCTCTGTTAGGGCCATACTTACGCTCAGGAATAATAGCGGGGTCGATAACTTTAAAGGCATATTCTTCTTTAACACTGGCCAGCATTTTGGTTCGGTGTTGCTGCTCGATCAACTGATAAAACATTTTTTTTGTTTCAAGCACTTTAGTCGCTTCTAGCGCAGCTTCTAAATAATCGATACTTTTATTAGCTTCAGAGATTTCTTCTTGACGGATCACTTGGTTAATATCTTTCACCAATAAATCGGTGATCTCTTTAGCTACAAAAGGAGATTGATGAAGCACTGATAGCGCGACTAGTCCAGTCTTAGTATCAATTTCCAGCTCAAAATTGTTTTCAATAAATTGCTCAAAAACCATATTTATCGAAATAGGTTCTTCTGCATTCACATCAAATTTCGCAAGCTTATCCGCATCATAGAGCAACTCTCCTTTCTGCCATTCATACGACTTCGCTGCATAGATTTTTTCCTTTAGCTTATGTTTTTTAATAAACTCAGTTAAAAAAACACGACTCTTGAAACGCTCTAAATGCAGCAATGACTTGTCTGCAGAGCCGCCTCCAAGTTGCACACCTGCAAGCGCCGCAAGACCTCCAAGCTGTCCAGATAAGCCCCCACTACTATTTGACGGATTACTTGCTGGGCTTAGAAGAACTTGAGACTGGTAGATATTCGCTTTAGAGAGTGCAAAAGCCACACCTAATCCGATAAACAAACCTGTGACAACAATAATAACTAATAATCGTTGCTTTACTAAGGTGAAAATATCTCCAATTGAAACATCTTCGTTATTTTGTTTAGACATCAGAAAGTTCCCTAAATTAAATATTGTTGATAGCTGCGGCTGCAACACCAAGTTGATAAATAATTTGGGTAGTAGTACTCCAAAGCGTTAGGTTGTCCATGTAATTAGAGTTAAGTGGAACTACAATGGTATCCCCCGCAGAGAGTGTGTCTTCCCGATTTACTGCGAACCAGTTATTCTTTGGAATAATAACGGAACCATTGGCTTTGATGATATATATTCTCTCTTCATCAGCCAATTCTTTAATACCACCGCTACGCTCTAGATACTCAGAAAGACTCAAACCTTGTTCAAATAAATGAGAAGCTGGATAATTCACCTCCCCGATAACACTAATAGAGTCTCTTTCTTGAGGAATATAAAGAGTATCCCCATCTTGTAACACTAAGGATTGTCTGCCATTCATAATACTAGGCAGATTGATTACCAGTCGACCTTGCGCTTTAGTCGTACTTAAGTCTTTGAGTAACTGTTTAACTTCGGAGTAAGTAATATTTTCAGAGCTAGGCTGAAGACTCTTAGATGCAATCTCTCGCCTTAGATTTTCAGTTAAGCGTTTAAGTTGTTCCTGTTCTTGATTTTTTATCTCTTCTCTTGTAAACACAGCACTATCTATTGAAGCGAACTCCGTCAATCCCCCTGCACGTGCAAGCACATCATTCAGTGTTTCGCCACGCTTGATTGTATATGTACCTGGGAACTTCACTTCCCCCTTAACTGTAACTTGGTTTTCATCCATCCATTTTGGAACTGACAGTATATTTATGGCATCTTTACTTTTGATGGTAATAGACGGCTGCTTCAACTCCATAGCCAAATCGAAAGATCTATGCTCTACATTCATCGATTCATCATTTTTGAACGTTGTCAACTCGGCTAAACCTAAATAGGCAGATTCGAGTAATCCACCTGCCGCCTCTATGGCATCTTTCACAGTATAATTACTGGCTATTGGATAATTACCAGGGTATTTTACGCGCCCCTGAATTGTTACGATTTCCAAAGGGTGCTGTGGTGTTGCTTGATGTTGTAGTTGCCTAATAACAGGCTCTAATAAAGATATTCTAGAAAACGGACTTGGCAGTTCAGTTTTAGTGTCCAACTCTGCATTCGTCTCTTCTGGTAACATGAAAGACCAGTTTTCGCTTTCAGGCTCACTTTTTTCTTCAAAATCTTCTGTGGCGACCTGGCTTTTTTGTCCCTGATTTAACGTTGCAATGGCTTCGGTGTCCACAAATGCCTTAAACAACTCATTTTCATATAAGTGCCATAGCTTTGTTTTTTCTTGCTGCTCTAGCTCATCAGCAGTTAAATCTAATGCTTTTAGCGCATCTTTCTCCTCGTTGAGATACTGAAAACGGCTAAAAACAAACACTTTATCGCCACTTTGTAGCTCTACAAGGTGTTTCTTATTAGTATTGGGTCTTAGTTGCTCAAGTAAGTTAAACTGTACAAGAGATACTTTTTCAAAACGTCCCCCTCGTAGGACCAATCCATAGCCCGTATCAGCTTGGGGAAGAACTGAATGCAGTGAGTTATTAAATAATTCACTGATAGTCAACCCTGGTTTCCAAGCATATTTACCTGGCCTTACAACGGCACCAATCAGCGTCACTTCATTATCGAAGTGAGTTCCCGTTTTATCAACCTTAACAGCATCACCATCTTTGAGCATCGTACTTGCAAACTCACTCCGCTCAACACCAATCACAGTTCGTGTACCGTTAGTATAGCGGCTAATCGTCACCGAATTTTTAAACGCTGTTGCACTCATACCACCAGACATTATCATCAGATCAGCTAGAGACTCCCCCTCTTTGACTTCGAATATAGCTTCTCGTCTAACCGCCCCCTCAAGTCGCACTTGACTTTTCAGACTTGGTACAAATACGGTATCTCCAGCTCTAAGCGGTGCATCATCTGCATTATCACCACTTAGTAATAAGTCATAAAGATCCAGTGTTTTTATGACTTTCCCCTTACGCTTCAACTGAATATTACGAAAAGAGCCAATATCAGTTAATCCACCGCTGGTATATATACTATGAGTGATATTTGACAAAGACGATAAAGTATAACTTCCAGGCTTTTTAACTTCTCCAACCACTAAAACCCGAATTTTTTTCAGCGCTGTAAGGGATACGTATACTGAGGTACCAATAAGCTCTCTTGATACCTTATCCTGCAATAACTTTTTAAATTCACTATATTGCATTCCAGTAACACTAACAGGTCCCAATTCTGAAAGTTTGACATGGCCCTCACCATCAACTTCGACTATTTCTTCAAAGCTTTGTTGGCCGAAAAAACTAACCTTAAGCTGATCGCCAGCACCCAAGATATAGTCCTGTGGAACAGAAACATTACTTACGTCAGTCTCTGAAAGTGTATTGCCACTAAACAACTCACTACCAAAAGGCTTTAAATCCTCTTGCTCAGGTTTGAAGCGTTTTTCTTCATTTGATAGGTAGTCTTTCTCAGGCTGTGGCTGTGGCATGTTGACTGCTTCTGGCTTTTGATTTTCTGTTGTGCCACCACTAGAAGAGTTTAGTGTACTAATATCAATACCGTACTGCTTAGCAAGCAACTGTTGTTGACTTTTCGGTAGTTTTTTAAACTGTTCTATTTGCTGCTTTGTTGGAGTAAAAGCGGCTGCGGAGCAGGCAAATAGCATTATTAGTAATAAAAGAAGACGGTTTACCAACATGCCTTACTTCATCCTGTGTAAGTGAAATTCATAAATAGACGCGTATTCTACACTAGTTATTCAAAAATCCAAATCGGGGAGAAGTATGCATTCTGTTATATTGTGTAACAGTATCAACTTGGGAAGCGGTTGGACTGAATTTGGGATAGCTACTTATTTTCTAGTAGTTGTTGTTCTCAGCTATGCCCTCCCTTATCAACCTTGAGTCAGAAAGTATCATCTGAATAGAATAACTGACATAAGTGAGCTCGTTATTTTCAATGAGTTAGCCCACAACTTATCGCTAGTTCAAATTAGTTAATTTGTTTAGCTAAACGGGAAGATTAAACTCTTCAAGCTAATAATGATGTTTAAACGGAAGACCTAGCAAGTTTAAACATCATTATTTAAATGAACAGGTTTACAACTTAAAAACTGTAAACCAAAGTAAGTGAAGTTTCTGTGTCTGTATTTTCTTTATCGTCTGCTACGTCAGAGTTGTGGATAATGTTGTACGCCACTTTCATCTGTAGAGAACCGTTGATTTTGGTCAGCAACGCCGTTTCAGACGTTGTTTTAGTGTTAGTATCACCATATTCAACCGCAATCAATTGTGTAAACCGTGCGTTTTCTGAGATCTGCCATTGGTAATCTAATTTACCAACACCGATGAATTCGCTTTCAGACGTACCAGCAAGTAGCTCACCGTCATCGTCAAGTTCAGTGCTATCGTCTTGGTGCTCAAAACGCTTTACACCGGGACCAATTTCAGCGTTAAGGTACATATCATCATTTTCGAATAAACGTTGACCATAACCCACTGAAATAACCGCTTCACTACGGTAGGCACCAAAGTAATCTGAAACATAAGAACCAAACACGAACAAATGACTGTTATCTTCATTTAGCTTGTAGTTACCCTGAACTGACGCTGAGTATTTTTCGTTGGTACGAGATGTAACATCTACGCCGGCATCGTTTTCACGCGTGTCTTCTTTGTAGAAACCATCTAACTTATACTCGTTGTTCCAATTAGTTAGGTTGTGCTTAGCTTTTATCCCACCTTTTAAGGTTGTTGTTTCTGTGTTACCACTGGTGATAATCGCACCCACTTCACTGGTTACATCCCAAACTTTCTTTGGCTTCTTAGCTTTGCCTTCTGCCGCTGCATTAGCGCTCGCAGCCATAAGAATACAACAGGTTAAAACCTTTAATTTCATTTCTAACTAACCTTTTACTGATCTTTATGTAGGTGAACATCCATTTGCGGGAATGGAATGGTGATATCGGCTTCGTCTAGCGCAATCTTAATATTTTCCACAAGTGTGAAATACGTCGGCCAGTACTCTTCTGTTTTAACCCAAGGACGAACAACAAAGTTAACACTTGAATCAGCAAGCTCTAGTACGGCAACATTATACGCAGGTTCTTTAAGAATTCTTGGCTCATTGTCTAATACAGACTTTAATACTGCTTTGGCTTCTCTTAGATCTGCGTCATAGCCAACACCAATAACAAGGTCAATACGACGTGTTTTTTCACGTGAGTAGTTAACAATTGCGCCTGACATTATAGAAGAATTTGGCATCACAATCACTTTGTTATCAGGGGTGCGAAGCTCTGTAGAGAAGATTTCTATTTTTTGTACGCTACCCGCTTTACCGCCTGCTTCAATATAGTCACCTGACTTGAATGGACGCAGCATGATGATCAATACGCCAGAGGCAAAATTAGACAGTGAACCTTGTAGTGCAAGACCAACTGCCAAACCTGCTGCACCTAGAATAGCGATGAATGAGGTGGTTTCGATACCGACTTGAGACAATGCCATAAGCAATGTCGCAGCAAACACAATCGCATAAGCAATATTGGCAACAAATGAGCCTACTGCTTTATCTACCTTGCGCTTACCAAATGCTTTTTCGGTAAGATTAGCACTGAGCTTGGCAAGTTTTAAGCCAACGAAGAAAATTATTAGTGCTATAACGCCTTGAAGCACATAGTGTAAGATTAAATCTGAGTTCTCATTAACCCACTTCCAAATAGCTTCCATACTCATCCCCCTTTTTATATTAAGCAGTTATTTATCATTAGATCGGCTGGATCATACATAGGATATATGAATATTTGCTGTATGTAGAAATAATCTCCAAAAAAATCTTTTATTAAGTTTTTTCTATATTTCCCTTTGCATTTGATAAAAACTTATGTATTATGCGCGCCACACCACACGAGGTGTTCAAGTCTTTAGTGGCGGCTGTAGCTCAGTTGGTAGAGCCCTGGATTGTGATTCCGGTTGTCGTGGGTTCAAGTCCCATCAGTCGCCCCATTCTTTCTATGTATTTATTTTCATTTTATCTTTTTGCGTATACAGAGCTCCTGCACGATAGAGATCTGCATAGCAACGATTTTATATCGTGACTTAAGAATGAAAACCTCGCTACATAAAGTAGCTCCTACACGACCAACATCAAATAATAAGCACCAAAGATCAGCATTGCTGAGATTTTATATCGCGACTTAAGAATGAAACCCACGCTACATAAAGTAGCTCCCACACGACCAACATCAAACAATAAGCACCAAAGATCAGCATTGCTGAGATTTTATATCGCGACTTAAGAATGAAACCCTCGCTGCATAAAGCAGCTCCTACACGACCAACACCAAACAACAAGCAACAAGCACCAGACATCTGCGTAGCGGCGATTTTATATCGTGAATAAGAATTAAACCCTCGCTACATAAAGTAGCTCCTACACGACCAACACCAAACAACAAGCAACAAGCACCAGACATCTGCGTAGCGGCGATTTTATATCGCGAATAAGATCTCAGCATTAAGCCGGTTTTGCAGATAACGGAGTGATTTAGGCATAAAAAATGCCACCTTATTCAGGTGGCATCACACACGGGATTATTTCTACATACATAGAAATTCTGTATTACTTCCAGCTTCTCATTTTATGACCCTTCAATGCATAGAAGAGAATGAATAAGTAGCTAGGTAGCATTAAACTGTACGCACCTTGAGCACCTAGTCCAGCAACGTTGCCTAAACCGATAAGCAATGGTCCAAGTGCGCCACCGGCAATACCCATAATAAGTAGGCCTGATGCAGTGCCTGTTAAGCGCCCTAAGCCATCAAGTGCTAAAGGCCAAATTGCAGGCCATACCATGGCATTAGCAAAACCCAACAACGCAATACACAATAGCGGATCTGGTAAGTGAGGTCCACCAAAAGGTACCAATAGTATATTCGATAGGAAGTATGACTCATTACTGCCTAAAACAACAGCAAAAACGGTGATTATACCTACAATAGCTGACATCACGAGCGCAGTTTGCTGTGACATAAAGCGTGGAATAGTCGCGATCCCGATCGCATAACCGATTAACATACAGCCCATGGTATATGACGTCATCACAGAGTAATCAGCAATCCCTAACTGTAATGCATATGAACCAATCGTATCGGCGGCAATAACTTCAACTGCAACATATAACGCAATACCAATAACGCCTAGCGCTAAGTGAGGATGACTAAGCGCTTCTTTTACTTCACCCTTACCTGTTGAAGCTTCTTCTTCAAATACGAGATCTGGAAGTGGTGATACTTTTGCAAATAAAGCAAATAAGAAGATTAAACCTGCGATACTCATATATGGGGCAATCAAGCTGTTTGCCATCGCGTCCTTTTGAACTTGTGACAGTGCTTCACCTTCATTTACTACACCGCTGACCACAACAGCTGCAAATACGATAGGTACGATTACACCCGCAGACTTATTGAGTAAACCCATAATACATACGCGTACAGCCGCTGATTCTTCAGAGCCCATTTTTACCACATATGGATTTACAGCAGTTTGCAACACAGTTTGACCAACACCTATCATTAACTGAGCAAATAGGAAGATTTCGATCATTTGCATTTTTGCAGCAGGAATATACATCAATGCAGATAAAGCCATAATCGCGCAACCGATAGCCATACCATTTTTGTAACCGACTTTTTTGATCAGCATCGCTGATGGGATACCAGCGATCGTCACTGCAATATAGAAAGAAGAAATGATAAATGAAGCTTGGAGCGGTGATAGCTCCAACATCTGTTGTAAGAATGGCGTAATAGCCCCATTTAACCAAGTAATGCAGCCCAATATGAAAAACATTGACCCTGCGAGTGTCATAGGTAGCCAGACGCTTTGTTTGGCGAGTTGTTCTTTATCCACTGTCGCTTCCATAAAACTCTTCTTGTTGCTAGGGGTACATTGCAGTTTTGAAGCAAAATCAGCAATGTACAAAGTTAATTTGGATTATTATTTTTGCGCTTTATGTGCTCAATTTGGCATAGATCCAGAAAAATGACAGCGCTGACATTTAACTTTACGTTAAAATCTATTTCATTACCAGTTAGAATTTGAGCAAAATTATCACCAAAAAAGGGCCATTGCCCTTTTTTGCGATAAACTGAATACGAGGGTTTATTTCAACCCTGTGACACGGCTCGTATTTTTTTCTCCGGCTCGCGTTCTCAACAATACCTTACTTTCATCTGAGACACTCATCTGATCAGTATAAGGCTGCCAAGATTCACCATTGTCTACGCTCACTTCTATTGCCAGATAAGGAAACGCACTATTCGCTTCAAGTTTCCCCAACACCACCTTAGCACCTGGAACCGGAAGGTTTGGCTTAATGCCATCATTCTGTAACTTTGCAATCTCTTTTAAAGACAGGGCTGCAGCGAAGGTTGAGAAGTCTTTGTTTAGCTCTTTTTGGTTAATACGACGCCCTTCCCAATCCGCTTTATGCCAAGCGCGCTCTGCAAGCGAAAGCAAACGAGGGAAAATCAATCGTAACACTTGGTCTTCCGAGCGAATGGTCTCACTCCATATTTGCCCTTGCATACCAAGAATATTTTGCGGTCTCTTAAGCGCCGGTAACTCTCGACCAACTAAGGCTTCTAGATTCACGATAGGCTCACGGTTTCGCGTGAAGTCCGCATTCGCATAAATATTATCTGGCATATATGAAAATGCTTTTTTCGTATCTGTATAACGAGTTGCCCAATAATAGCCGCGCTCTTCAGGGTGCGCTTCGTAAGGGTGATCAAAGTACAAATGAGTACCGTGAGACAAAATAACTTGGTAATTGTTGTTTGCAAAACGGTGAGCTCTGTCTGCAACTCCCCACTCCCAAATGTTATCCCAAGTATTTACCAAAAACTGCGGATTTGGGAATTCATCACGTTTAAAGGTCGTCGTAGTGTTATACATTAAACCATCTTCCCAAGCGGCAGGGGTAATCCCACGCTTAGCAAGCAGTTTTGCTACTTTTTGAGTAAAGTATGGTTTTAAATCATTGGGTCCAGCGACCCCATTGTCGGCTACCGCAAATAACTCATTACATGCAGGTGACTCAGTCCATGAGCCCTTTCCAACCTCATCGCCACCAAAATGGACTGTCGTTAGCATAGTACCAGCATCGCGATACATTTCCTGCAGCTCATATACCACCTTTTCTATAAAGGCATAGCTTGAGTCCAAGCAAACATTAATAGAGTTATCTGTGTAGAGTTGTACGGTTAGATACTTTGAAGTGTCATCAATATCGTTCAGAAGATAGGCTTTGGCCTCTTGCGCTTTACCCGCTTCCATCAATTTGTGATAACGCGCTTCCATCGACTTAATCGCAGCACGAGCATGCCCGGGGCTTTCGATTTCTGGAATGATCTCAATATGACGCGCAGTAGCAAATTTAAGTAACTCGACAAAGTCCTCGCGAGAAAGGTAACCATTTCCACTTCCCGTTTTGAAAGGGCCTGTGCCCAACTGAGTCAGTAAGCACTCACGCTCTTGTAAGTCAAAACAACGGAAAGCGCCAACTTCCGTCAACTCAGGAAGCCCAGGGATCTCCAAGCGCCAACCTTCATCATCTGAAAAGTGCCAGTGGAACTTATTTAACTTATAGCGCGCCATCTGTTCAATTAACTTAAATAACGCATCTTTACCATGATAGTTACGGGCATTGTCGTAATGCATACCACGCCAGCTAAAACGCGGAGAGTCTTTGATCTCTACGTGAGACAAGGTAATTTCATTTTTACTATCGGCAGGAAATAGCGCAAGCAAACTTTGAATACCGTAAAACACACCTGCGTTATCAATACCCGTGATTTCAATCACATCATCATCAATATCTAATGTATATGACCCGGCTTGGTTGTAGTCATAATCGCGCCCTAGACTTTTCGCAACTTTAAGGCGGATCGTTGGGATATTCCCTTCAGGCACATGATTTGCTTCAGCTTTTAAATCCAACCCATATTCTGATAAGTCTTCCTGAAAAACAGCGACTTCTGACTTTAAGCGTCCCGCAAAGCGGATCTGCCAGTTGTTGTTAAGGGCAATTTCACCACGGTTAAAGTCGATATGCTCAGGCTTTGGAATGATACGTCTTAGCGCATCTTCTTTTGAGACCGAAACATTGCTTTGATTACGTTCAAAACGCAGCGCTGCGTTAGCTATCTGCGTGTAATCAGTAGGTGTATTGTATCTTTTCAGCTGGTTCTCACGCTCAAATGGCGCAACAAACTGCGTCATGTCTTCGGTATCAGTATTTGCAAAAATGACCGGCTTATTTTTACCTGAGACAATAAAAGCACGCGGCATAAAATCGCTGTATGCAGCAACCCAAGCTGAAGCATCAAAAGCTAATTTGAGTTTTTCACCCGCTTTTAAACCAGCGAACGAATTAGTAGGGGTTATACGATGGAGGTCGCCATTAATATGCTCAAAGCGCAGACCTTCAGCTGTTTCCGTTGAAATATGACGTACTGAGTGCAAGTAGATTTGCCAATCGCTTTGCCCTTTTGGTAGATCAACTTTTGAGTTGTTAGTCAGTGTTATAGCACCGCTAAAGCCCTCTGCACCATTACTGAAGTTATTTTCTACCGCAAATTCAAAATGCGTGTCACTTGCAAACTGCGCTAATTGCTGCTGCGTTAAAGATGCTTGTGTATAGAACGAGCACCCAGCAATTATCGCTCCAAGCAAAGTCGTTTTTATTCTCATCTTTTGCTCCCAGTCTTCATGTTCAATTCAAAATGAACATCATTTAATCACTCATTGTTCCTAAACATCATATAAAAGTTAAAATGACAGCGCTATCATTATTTTTTCATATCCCTGTGTTAGACAAAATGAAACTACTCTGATTTAGCTGTAAATACCATCAAATAGCGATGAACTTAACCTTGGAAATAGCGAGTGCTTGCAGAAAGTGCTGGATTGAGTTTGATAACTTGTGAAAGCTTCAGAGGATCGTAATTGAGAGTCGTAAAAAAGCGGCGGATTTACTGCATGAATGCAATAACGCCGCCACTGAATCAAAATGTGAAATTACCAGATTTTCACTCTGTCTTCTGGCTTAAGATACATCTTATCGCCCTCTTTCACATCAAATGCTTTATAAAATTCAGGCATATTTGGTAGCACACCGATCACTCGATAATGACTTGGTGAATGCGGATCTGTCATCAGACGATTACGCAGCTCTTCATCGCGATATTTGCGACGCCAAATTTGTGACCAACCCATAAAGAAGCGCTGCTCTCCAGTGTAACCATCTATAATCGGCGCTTTCTGATCGCCTAGTGAAATTTGGTACGCTTTATATGCAACGGTTAAGCCACCTAAATCACCGATATTTTCACCCAGTGTCAGTTCACCATTAACGCTAGCATCTTCAAATGGTTTAAAACCATTAAATTGCTCAACCAACTTTTGGCTACGCGCTTCAAATTGCGCTAAATCAGACTCACTCCACCAATTACGCAGGTTACCATCTCCGTCATACTTGGCACCTTGATCGTCAAAGCCGTGACCCAACTCGTGACCGATAACCGCACCGATTGCACCGTAGTTTACTGCATCATCCGCTTCTAGGTTAAAGAATGGTGGCTGTAAAATCGCAGCAGGGAATACAATCTCGTTATTCACTGGGTTATAGTACGCGTTCACCGTTTGCGGTGTCATAAACCACTCACCACGATCCACAGGTTTGCCTAATTTATCGATCATTTCCTGATTAGCAAATTGGCTATAACGCACATAGTTACCCACTAGATCATCAGGACTTATCTCAAGTGCTGAATAATCTTTCCATTTGTCAGGGTAGCCTATTTTAGGCGTGAACTTATTGAGCTTTTCTTTGGCGGCTACTTTCGTTTCAGCGCTCATCCACTCTAAGCCGTCAATTGCTTGATCAAACCCTTTAATAAGGTTGGCAACCAATTCTTCCATGCGCGCCTTTGCTTCTGGTGGGAAATACGACTTCACGTAGATTTTGCCTAACATCTCCCCAAGAACAGAGTTACTTGCATCTACCGCTTTTTTCCATGTTGGTGCTTGCTCTTCTACACCCTTCAATGTTTTGCCAAAGAAGCCAAATTTAAGATCAACAATATCTTTGCTTAATAACTCTGCATAGTCATTGGTAAAGTGAAAAGTTAAATAGTCTTGCCAGACTTCTAGCTTTGAATCAGCAATGATTTTTGATAGCGATTCAAAGAAACTCGGTTGGCTTACAATAAGTGAATCCGTTTTAATACCAAGTGCGGTTAAAAACGCAGACGTATCAAAGTCAGGCATTAACGCATTAAACTCTTCTTGGCTAAGCTTGTTATAAGTTTTAGTCGCATCGCGGCTTTCAACACGTGTCCACTGTGCCTCAGCAATCTGCTTTTCTAACTCAATAATATTAAACGCAGCTTGACCTGGATTTTTATGACCAGCCTTAGCTAACAATTGTTCGATATAGCGCTGATACTGTTCGCGAATTTTACCAAACTTTTCGTCATCTTTCAGGTAGTAGTCGCGATCAGGTAGACCAAGCCCTGACTGAAACATATAAAGCGCGTTTTCACTCGAGTTTTTAGCATCATTATTAACGTACCAACCAAACGGTGTACTTGCCCCCGTTAAACGCATTTTAGCAAAGATAGTTGGTAGCTCTGATTTAGTCTTCAGCGCTTGAACGTCATCCAAGTACGGCTTAATGGGGTTTAAGCCTAGTTCATTTCTCGCTCCTTCATCCATATAGCTTTGATAAAACGCACCTAATTTCTGCTCATCGCTGCCTGCTTTTGCAGATGCATTATTTGCAGCATCTTCTAGCACTTTACGCAGTGCTTTTTGTGACTCATCATAGAGCTGCGAGAAAGAACCATAATTTGACTTATCTGCAGGGATTTTTGTTTTTTCTAACCAGTGACCATTCACGTGAAAATAGAAGTCATCTTGTGGGCGCACTGATTTATCAATATTTTCGAGTTCAATACCAGAGTTCAAAACCACCTTTTGTGCTTCGGCTTGCTCCGCTGGCTGTTGTTGTTGTGTTTGCGGTTGTTCACTACAACCAATCAATCCCAATGCAAGTGCAACACTTGCAGCGGTCAGTGAGAGTTTTTTCATTATATTCCCCTGATAGAATTTCGCGTATAAGTAGCCATTCAATAGTCTACCGCTGAGCCTGATGAATGACTACGTTCTGATCTTTGAATTTAGTAACAAAGTTTGTCACTTACTTTAGCGTGCTTGTAGTAACTCTACGATTGCTTTATTGGCCTCAGGAAACGCTAGCTCATGCAAATGCTCAACTGCAACCCATTTAGAAGGTTGCCCTTCTGCACCATGGGCTTCACCGGAAAAATCCTCAACATGATGAATATATAAACACACCGCCTTATCAGCATAGTCATGCTCAATACGCATTAGCTCTGATGAGTTATAGATCTCGATGCCAACCTCTTCTTGTAGCTCACGTTTCAATGCCGAAAACACATCTTCGCCCGCTTCCATTTTCCCGCCAGGAAATTCCCAAAGTCCACCTTGATGTTGCTCTTCACCTCTTAAACATACAAAGATTTGTTGATCTTTTTCGATCACTCCAACGGCAACTTCAACACGTTTTTTTTGCATAATTCACTCCATAAAAAAAGCGACTTAGCGTCGCTTTTTATACCAATTTAGATTTAGGGCCTGTTATTTTAGTTTTCCGCAACACTGCTTATACTTCTTGCCTGATTGACAAGGACAAGGATCGTTACGGCCTACTTTAGGCTCATTTCGATGAGCAACAGACACACCTTCTGGTGCATCACCACCTACGCGCTCAACCTCTTCATGTTGATATTCACGCGGTGCTTGCTCACTCTTGCGGTGCTGCTCTTCAACTTTTTCAACATCTTCTTCAGCACGAACCTGAACCTTACTAAGTACACCAACCACGTCAATCTTCAAGTTCTCAAGCATTTGTGAGAATAACTCAAATGACTCACGCTTATACTCTTGCTTCGGATTCTTCTGCGCATAACCACGTAAATGAATACCTTGACGAAGATGGTCCATTGCCGCTAAGTGATCTTTCCAATGCTGATCTAGGCTTTGTAGCATAACCGCTTTTTCGAAATGACGTAGTACATCTGAGCCTACCATCTCTTCTTTTTGCTTGTACGCCTTATCAACCTCTTCTACGATACGATCGCGTAGCACTTCTTCATATAGTTTGCTGTCTTCTTCAAGCCATTTTGCAATCGGAAGCTCAACATGGAAGTCATTTTTCAAGCGTTCTTCAAGTGCTGGAATGTCCCACATTTCAGCAAGACTTTGCGGTGGAATATACTGATCAACAGTCGCATTCAACACATCTTCACGAATAGCCGTAATAGTCTCTGAAATATCGCCTTCTTCAAGTAGTTCGTTACGTTGCTCGTAAACCACTTTACGTTGATCGTTCGCAACATCATCGTATTCAAGTAATTGTTTACGAATATCAAAGTTACGCGCTTCTACTTTGCGCTGGGCGTTTTCAATGGCACGGTTAACCCATGGGTGCTCAATAGCTTCACCACGTTGCATACCGAGTTTGCGCATCATGTTAGTCATACGCTCACCAGCAAAGATACGCATCAATGCATCATCCATCGATAGGTAGAAGCGGCTTGAACCTGCATCACCTTGACGACCAGCACGACCACGCAACTGGTTATCAATACGACGAGATTCGTGACGTTCAGTACCAATAATGTGTAAACCACCAGAAGCCAGTACTGCATCGTGACGCGCTTTCCAAGCTTCTTTGATTTCTGCTACTTGCTCTTCTGATGGATTTTCTAACTTTTCAACATCCGACTGCCAGCTGCCACCCAGTACGATATCCGTACCACGACCAGCCATATTCGTGGCAATCGTTACTTTGCCCGGTAGACCCGCGTCCGCGATAATATCCGCTTCTTGTGCGTGGAATTTAGCATTCAGTACGTTATGCTCAATTTTTTCTTTGCGAAGGAAGTGAGAAAGATACTCAGAACTTTCGATAGATACTGTACCCACCAACACAGGCTGACCACGTTCTTGGCAAGAACGAATGTCTTCAAGAATGGCTTCAAATTTCTCTTCTTGCGTCAAATATACAAGATCCGCTCGGTCATCACGAACCATAGGTTTATTGGTTGGGATAACTACCGTATCTAGACCATAAATTGATTGGAACTCGAATGCTTCAGTATCCGCCGTACCTGTCATACCAGCAAGTTTGTTGTATAGACGGAAGTAATTCTGGAAGGTGATCGAAGCCAAGGTTTGGTTTTCGTTTTGAATACGAACCCCTTCTTTAGCTTCAACGGCTTGGTGAAGGCCTTCAGACCAACGACGCCCTTCCATCGTACGGCCCGTGTGCTCATCAACAATAATAACTTCGTTATCTTTTACAACGTAATCAACGTCTTTTTGATATAGTTTGTGAGCGCGCAGTGCTGCGTAAACATGGCTAAGCAGTGAAATATTACCAGCTGAGTAAAGAGAGTCACCCTCTTCAATCAACCCACGTTCCGTCAGTAATTCTTCAACTTTAACTTGGCCACGCTCAGTAAGGTGAACTTGTTTACCTTTTTCATCGATGGTGAAATCGCCGTCACCTTCAATGCCTTCCTCGTCCTCTTTTTCTTGTTGCACAAGATCAGGAACAATTTTATTGATTTCAGCATAAAGCTCAGAACTATCTTCGGCAGGACCAGAAATGATAAGTGGTGTACGTGCTTCATCAATTAGGATTGAATCCACCTCATCCACCACCGCATAGTTAAGTGGACGCTGTACACGCTCTTCAACACTAAACGCCATGTTATCGCGTAGGTAGTCAAAGCCGAACTCGTTGTTAGTACCATAAGTGATATCCGCAGCATAGGCTTGCTTTTTTTGCTGTGGCATCATGCCTGGTACGTTACATCCAACAGTAAGGCCTAGGAATTCGAATAGTGGACGGTTTGTCTCAGCATCACGCTTAGCTAGGTAGTCGTTGACGGTAATAACGTGAACACCCTTACCTGAAACTGCATTTAAATACGCAGGCAATGTTGCTGTTAGTGTTTTACCTTCACCCGTTCTCATTTCTGAAATGCGGCCTTGGTGTAGTACCATACCACCAATCATTTGCACATCGAAATGACGCATTCCAAATACGCGCTTAGATGCTTCACGCACCGTAGCGAACGCCTCTGGTAATAAATCATCTAGACTCGAACCTTGTTCAATACGCTGTTTGAATTCAGCGGTTTTTGCCTTTAGTTCTTCATCGCTTAATTTGTCGTATTGTTCTTCTAACGCATTGATTAAAGCGACTGTTTTTCTTAGGTTTTTGATGGTGCGATCATTACGACTACCAAAAATTTTGGTAAAAATATTTGCTAACATGTTTAAACCGTTTCACTCTGTGTATTGGCTGACCCATGTCTCTAAACCTATGTTATTAAGACTGGGGCGCGCTTGTCCTGTTGGCGACAAAAGCGTTCCTAAACTACGGTTTTCATTATGCCAATTTAGGAGTGAGCATTTTGTATCTTGCCGAGTTAAAATTATGCCCTATCATACCAGACTCTTTGTTTCTGCAAACCTTATTGGGTAAATAATACCAAGTTCAATTGCAAGAAATCTTTACTGTTGAGCGTAAGTGTAGCGTTGCAAGTGATAAAGTTTAGTTGGCACCTAACTCGACTCATTTATTCGAGTACAAAACTAAGCGCTTTCGACAACAAATGTTGGTACTTTTGGATTTCTCAAAAATTTCTCTCTGATATACTTAGTAGACTGAGAAACCACCAGTGCGGAGTAATTTAACTCCGTATTATCCCGATATGGCGGTTATTTTTTATTTTTCAACCTATGGGAAGTAAGTCATTGGCTAAAAATCGCTACAATCCAAAACCGCTTGATGAAGTGATGGGGGGGTGGTCAGATAAACTCAATCAATATGGTCAAAAAAGCGCCCAAGCGGCACAGTTACAGAGCTGTTTGGAAGACACTCTAGGCCCTATTTTGAGTAAGAAGTGCCGTGTTGCTCACTACAAAGAGGGGACACTGACGATAGAAGCGGCTTCAGCAACGCTTGCTACTCGGCTAAACTTTTTAAAAATGGATATTCTCAGTGCATTTAGAAAAGTGGGATTACATGACTGTGCGTTAGTGAAAATTACCACCAATCCAGAAGCTCAACAGCGTCTCTCAAATAAGGTGGAATCCCAATCTTCGACCTATCAAGCCAATCGAAGTATGAGCCAAGCCACTGGCGAGCATTTGCTAGCGCTAGCGCAATCCGCGCCACCATCGCTTAAAGCAAAACTAGAAAGACTCGCTAAACACGCAAACACAACGCAAAAAAAATGACGCCTTAGCGTCACTTTTTATCAAACTATATTAGCCTAAGAAGCTTATGCCGTTGCGGTATTGATACCCGCTTCCATTCCTGGCGCTGGCATACTGACTGGCTCTTCGAATGTCGCCCACTCCCATGCTGACTCAGTTGCCATGATTTCACGAAGCAACATATTGTTTAGGCCGTGGCCTGATTTATAGCATGAAATCTTACCTAAAATGTTGTGACCTGCCATAAACATATCACCCACACAGTCTAAGATCTTGTGTTTAACAAACTCATCCGCATAGCGCAGGCCATCTGGATTTAATACTTTAAACTGATCTAAAACAACCGCATTGTCCATGCTACCACCTAAGGCTAGGTTGTTTGCATGCATGTATTCGATATCACGCATAAAACCGAAAGTACGAGCACGACTGATCTCTTCAGTAAAGCTTTGCGCGGTAATGTCTAATCCAATACGTTGGCGGCTAGCATTGATCGCTGGGTGATTGAAGTCGATTTCAAAGTCGATGTGGAAACCATCGTAAGGTTCAATTTCAGCCCACTTGTCGCCATCTTCAACACGCACTTTTTCTTTGATGCGAATAAAGCGCTTGGCAGCGTTTTGCTCTTCAATACCGCCTTTTTGAATTAAGTAGATGAATGGCAATGCACTGCCATCCATAATAGGCACTTCGGCGCTGTCTAGCTCTACGATGAGATTATCAATCCCAAGCGCAGCGACCGCAGCAATCAAGTGCTCGGTAGTAGACAAGCGAACGCCATCTTTATTTGTTAAACACGTACACAGTTGCGTGTCGCCCACAGCTTCCGGTGTTGTTTCAAAATCAACAACAGGGTCTAGATCAACGCGGCGAAATACAACACCTGTATTCACACCAGCTGGTCGGAGAGTGATCGTGACCTTTTCACCTTTGTGTAAACCTACACCTGTGGCTTTAACGACTTGTGCAATCGTACGTTGTTTAATCATATATTCGCCCACTTAAATTCTAGATAGGCGGCGGAGTATAACATAGTTCCACCAAACTGCCAATCTTTGTTTGTTTTTTATACCAACTTTAGTCTGACTGCTTACGTAAAAAAGCCGGAATATCGAAGTAGTCACCTTTCTCTTTACTGTCGTTACCTTTTGCACTTGTTGAACTAGAAGCTTGTTGTGGCTTCTGCTCTTGTACTTGTGGTGCAGGCGCTTCAGCTGGTTGCTCAGGTTCTGCCGCTGATGTTTGTGGTTGCGTAAAGCTTGGCACATACATGCTCGTTTGTGAGCTAGTTTGTGTGCCACCTACTGCATCTGAGCCTGAGGCTTGTCTAAAGCCATTGTCTACAATACCAAATTGCGGACGACGGTCACCACCTAAGCCGGTAGCAACCACGGTCACTCTTAGCTCTTCGCTCATTTCAGGGTCAATAACAGCACCCACTACCACAGTCGCGTTTTCAGATGCTAACGCTTTCACATGGTTACCAACGACCTCAAACTCTTCGATTGTAATGTCCATGCCAGCGGTAATATTTACCAAAATACCTTTCGCGCCAGTTAGGTCCACATCTTCTAAAAGCGGGCTAGAGATCGCGGCTTCCGCAGCTTCTTGTGCACGATCAGGACCTGTTGCCGAAGCCGTCCCCATCATTGCAGTCCCCATTGCTGACATCACGGTTCTCACATCCGCAAAGTCAACGTTGATTAGACCTGAACGTGTGATCAACTCTGCAATACCTTGTACCGCGCCATAGAGCACGTCATTTGCTTTAGCGAAGGCATCTAGCAGTGTAGTCCCTTTACCAAGAACTTTAAGCAATTTGTTGTTTGGAATTGTAATAAGTGAATCTACAATTTCTGACAACTCAGCAATACCTTGCTCAGCCGCAGCCATGCGCTTTTTACCCTCGAGATCGAAAGGACGCGTTACTACAGCCACAGTCAAAATACCTAGTTCTTTTGCTGCACGAGCAACAACAGGTGCGGCACCGGTACCTGTACCACCGCCCATACCGGCTGCGATAAATACCATGTCTGCGCCTTCAAGGCTGCTCTTGATGGTTTCTAGATCTTCTTCTGCTGCGCTGCGGCCCACTTCTGGGTTTGCGCCAGCTCCAAGACCTGAGGTAATCTGAGTACCTAGCTGTACGGTAATATCCGCAGACGAACGGCGTAACGCTTGTGCGTCAGTATTCGCTACGATAAAACGTACACCTTCAATTTCTTGGTTTACCATGTGTTCTACGGCGTTACCGCCGCCGCCACCGACACCGATGACTTTAATGACAGCTTCTTCGCTGTGCTGTTCCATAATATCAAACATCTTCACTCTCCGACTTGAGTATTAAAACTCGCCTTGGAACCATTTTGTAACACGGTTCCACCAACTCCCCTCTGCATCTACTTTCGATTTCTGTGCATTCATCGATTGTAGTGAACGGCCGTATTGTAACAAACCTACCGCCGTTGCATATGCAGGGTCATCAACATAATCTGTTAATCCCTTAATGCCAATTGGTTTACCTATTCTTACTGGCATTTGGAATATATCTTCTGCGACTTCTTGTGCACCTTGCATCTTGGCGCTACCGCCAGTGATAACAAGACCTGCCGCAATTTGATCTTCAAAACCTGAGCGACGTAATTCTTCTTGTGCAAGCTCAAACAATTCTCTAAATCTTGGCTCTACCACCTCAGACAAAGTATGGCGAGACATTACCCGAGCAGGGCGTCCACCAACACTTGGTACTTCGATGGTTTCTTCGCTTGATGCCATTTGGCTCGACGCGAAGGCATATTGTACTTTCAGAGACTCGGCATGCGAAATAGGTGTTCTAAATATTTTTGCTATATCGCCAGTAACCTGATTACCCGCGACCGGGATCACAGCAGTATGGCGCAGCGCACCATTTACATAAATCGCAATATCCATGGTGCCACCACCGATATCTAATACCGCAACACCAAGCTCTTTTTCATCATCAGTCAACACTGAGTAACATGACGCCAAAGCGTTAAACGTTAATTGGTCTACCTGTAAACCACAGCGTTCAACACACTTTTCAATATTCTTTGCCATGTCATTTGAACACGTAATGATATGTGCTTTCGCTTCCATCCTTACGCCACTCATACCCAGAGGGTTTTTGATCCCCTCTTGCATGTCGATGCTATATTCTTGCGGCAATGAGTGCAGCATTTTGCGTTCGGCAGACATAGGTACAGAACGTGCAATGTGAATAACATTGGCAATATCATCGTCAGTGACTTCAGCATTGTTTATTGCCACCACGCCACTTTCGTTTTGACACTGAATATGTTTGCCTGAAATCCCCAAATAAACCGAGCTTATTCTGCAATCAGCCATTAGCTCGGCTTCATCTACAGCGCGTTTAATAGACTCAGAAACGAGGTCTAAATCGTTTACCCCGCCCTTATCCATGCCGTGAGACTCTTGGCGTCCGACACCGACAATACTAAGTTGATTGTCCACAGTGATCTCCCCAACTGTGGCGACGACCTTTGATGTGCCAACATCTAATCCAATCACTAAGTTTCTTTCTGCCGACTTTGTCATGCTTCACTCTTGTTATTTTGTTGTTCTTGCTGCTCAGTAGGTTCTTTCCAACTCACTGCCAGTCCCGTGTCGTAGCGTAAATCAATGACATCGATTACTTTACCTTCAGGCCGCTCCATACGTGGATACACGTCAATAAAACGTTGTACTCGTTTGGCTTTGTCTTCACGCCCTAAATTTAATCGGATCCCATTGTCCAGCCATAGCTGCCAAGCAAATCGTTCTGAAAGCGCTAAACTTTCCAACGTAAACTGATTTACCGCCAACAAGGCTTTAAACTGCTTAAATGTTTGCCATGCTTCTTCAGCACTCCCTTCAGGGCCATATAATTCAGGCAGCCCCTGCGGCAACTTGTTACTGCTTGCTTGGAATACTTCACCATCATCATTGAGTAATGAATCGCTGTTCCAATGCGCAACCGGCTTATGTTCCACCACATAGACTTGCAGCGTATCCGGCCATTGTTTTCTGACTGACACTGTCGCAATCCAAGGCAAAGACTTTACCGCCTTGTGGACTGCTTTTACATCAAGTTCAAAAAAACTATTTAAATCTGCGGTTTTAATTGCCGCCACAATGTCATCTTCATTGGTGTAATGTGGTTTACCGAGTACTTTGAGTGTTTTTATTTGCGCATCATGATGTGCAACTAACCAATCACTTACCCAGTATGTTCCTCTCACCAATGTAAAAATCACCACAAAGAAGAAGCTAAGTCCCCAGAAAAGGGGCCAGTTCACTCTTGAACCGATCAGCTTCAACCCTGCCAAAAATGCTCGCATATTAAAGCGTTTGCTCCAAAATGCGAACAACTAATTGCTCAAAACTTACACCCACCGCTTTTGCTGCCATCGGCACCAATGACTTTTCGGTCATACCAGGTACGGTATTTACCTCGAGTAGATAGAAATGGCCCTGTTCATCTTGCATGGCGTCTACACGTCCCCAACCAGTGGCACCAACCAATTCAAAAGCGTGCTTTGCCATCACTTGTAATTGCTCAGTATGTGCAGCGCTAATATCTGCCGGACAATAATACTCTGTACTATTAACTTGGTATTTCGCTTCATAGTCATAAAAACCACGAGGCGTACGCATTTCAATAACAGGCAATGCCTCTTTACCAAGCATAGACACGGTAAATTCACGTCCAGTGATCCATTGTTCAACGAGAACTTGATCGTCAAATTTAAAGGCATTATTTAATGCCGCAGTCAGGGTCTCTTCGCTGTCTGCCTGAGCCATACCTATACTTGAGCCTTCGTGGCTTGGTTTTACCATGACTTTACCAAACTCAGCGATTAGCGCCTTAGCGTCAAAACCCGTCTCTTTGCTTACCACAGCATAAGGTGCCGTACTTAACTTAGCAGACTGAAAAAGATGCTTACAGCGGACTTTATCCATTGCAAGCGCACTACCAAGTACACCGCTTCCTGTGTATGGTATCCCCATAAACTCAAGCGCACCTTGAATAGTGCCATCTTCACCGCCACGGCCATGCAGTGCGATGAATACACGATCCACACCTAGGTCTTTAAGTTGCCATAAATTACGTTCTGCTGGATCAAAAGCAATCGCATCAACACCTTGGTTAACGAAAGCATTTAACACTGCATTACCAGACTTTAGCGACACCTCTCGCTCTGCTGAACTACCGCCAAGTAATACGGCTACTTTTCCAAACTGACTACTCATAATTCACTCTGTTTTAACTGCGCTATCGATAGCCCGGTTGTGGCTAACTGCTTAACGATTTGACCTATATTGCCAGCCCCTTGCGTCAACACTAAGTCACCATCAGCCATAGTGCTTGCCAACACTTTAGCCAATTCACCATGGTCACTGATATGGATCGGCTCAACGCCACGTTGACGGAGACTACGACACAAACTTTTACTATCCGCACCAACGATGGGCGCTTCGCCGGCACTATATACATCTAACAGCAGTAGTTTATCAACATCGCAAAGCACTTTTACGAAATCTTCATATAAATCGCGTGTTCGGCTATAGCGATGTGGCTGATAAATCATAACCAAACGCTTATCAGGCCAACCAGACTTAGCGGCTTTTATCGTCATCGCAACCTCAGACGGGTGGTGACCATAATCATCAACCAGCATCACCTCACCCACTTCATTATTGAATGAGCCGTAATGCTGGAATCGACGTCCTACGCCTTCAAAATTGGCTAATGCCTGATAAATCGCTTCGTTTTCAATATTGTGATCTTTTGCAACCGCAATAGATGCCAGCGCATTCAATGCGTTGTGCTTACCTGGCATATTTAGCTTCACTTCAAGTAACTCACCGTCTTTGGTTCTGACTTTAAAGTGTGATTCACTTTGTGTTTGCTTGAAGTCCAGTAACTGATAATCCGCATCGTTAGCCTCACCATACGTGATGGTCGGCCTTGCAAAGCGTGGCAATAATTCTCTTACGACCGGCGAATCGATACACACCACTGCCAGACCATAAAATGGTAAGTTATGGATAAACTCGATGTAGGTGTCTTTCATTTTTTCGAAGTCACCCTCGTAAGTATCCATGTGGTCTTCTTCGATATTCGTGACCACTGACACCATCGGCTGCAAATGCAAAAACGATGCATCACTCTCGTCCGCTTCTGCGATAAGGTATTCACTGCTGCCCACTTTGGCATTACTGCCAGCACTATTAAGCAAGCCACCGATAATAAAGGTTGGATCCAGCTCAGCCCGCGCAAAAATACTCGCAATCAGGCTCGTCGTTGTGGTCTTACCATGTGTTCCTGCTACCGCAATCCCGTGACGAAAGCGCATCAACTCAGCGAGCATTTCGGCGCGGCGAACGATTGGCGTACGGTTTGCCTTCGCCGCTTGGATCTCTGGGTTTTGGTCGTTGATTGCACTCGATACCACAACCACATCAGCCATTTTTACATTTTCAGCTTGGTGGCCGATAAAGATCTCGGCGCCCATATTTGTTAATCGCTCTGTCATCGTACTTTTGGCGATATCTGAGCCTGTAATTCGGTAACCTTCAAAGGCCAGCACTTCTGCAATCCCACCCATACCAGCACCACCAATTCCGATAAAGTGGATGGTGTTGATACGTCGCATTGCTCTTCTGCTTGAAGCTTCCATTTAATATCCTAGTTCGATAATTCTGTACAAATTTGGGCAACTTTCGCTGTTGCCTCCGACTTGCCGCATTGTCTCGCTTTTGCTGCCATCGTCGCAATTTTTTGCGGCTCAATAACAAGTGGCTGCAGTGTAGTTGCTAGCGTTTCTGGCGTCAGTGCAGTTTGCTGCAATATAAAAGCAGCCCCAGCAGACACTAAAAATTGCGCGTTAGCCGTCTGGTGATCGTCAACGGCATGTGGAAAAGGCACAAAAATCGCCGTTTTCCCAGCTGCGGCTATCTCACTTACGGTCAACGCACCTGCGCGGCAAATAACCAGATCAGCCCAAGCGTATGCGGCGTCCATATCATGAATGAACTCGCTGACCTCAGCATTAATGCCCGCACTTTCATATCGTTGTTGTGTATCGTCTTGGTTATGTTTACCGCTTTGATGACGAATATTTAATGCGATACTGGCCACCTGTTGCTTTAGTAACTTGAGTCCTTCTGGCACGGTTTCATTCAGTGCCTTTGCTCCCAATGAACCACCGACAATTAATAGATTTAACGGCACTGAAACGGGTTTATCGCTAATCTCGGCAACGCTTGCACGTACCGGATTCCCCACAACCTGAGCGAGCTTTTCACTGAATGCGCCGGGAAAACCCGCCAATACGCGACTTGCAATTTTCGCCAGCAACTTATTGCTCATACCCGCAACCGCGTTTTGCTCATGGATCACCAAAGGGATCCCAAGCAGCTTCGCAGCAACACCTACAGGACCTGTTACATAACCACCCATAGCTAACACCACATCAGGTTTACGTTGTTGTAAAATACGCTTAGCTGCAAGTACCGCTTTTAAAACCATAAATGGTGCGGTTAGTAATCGTTTGACCCCATTACCTCGGACACCTTTCATGGCAATAAAATCAATTTCAAAACCGTAACGCGGCACCACATCGGCTTCCATTCGGTCCGCAGTGCCAACCCAGCTCACTTGCCAAGCCTGCGCTTGTAAAAATTGTGCCACTGCAATACCTGGAAAAATATGTCCACCTGTACCGCCCGCGACCACTAGAAGACGTTTAGTCATCGTCTACCTCCACGGGATGTTGCCTGTCTTGTCGACATTTTTGTCTCAAAGTCTATGCGCTGTAAAATGCCTGCCGCAATTGTCATCACCCAAAGACTAGAGCCGCCATAAGAAACAAATGGCAGCGTTAAGCCTTTAGTGGGTAAAATGCCAGCGCTCGCACCAATATTAACGACTGCCTGAAAGGCAAACCAAATACCAATGCCCAAGGCAAAATACCCTTCGTATTCTTTGCCTGCTTTAAGGGCCTTTTGCCCGATAAAAAGCGCTCGAGTAACCAATACGCCGAGTACAATAATTATGCTAAATACCCCAATAAAGCCTAGCTCTTCCGCTATTACAGCAAAAATAAAGTCATTATGTGCTTCCGGCAAATACTGTAGCTTTTGTATGCTATTACCCAGGCCTTGGCCAAACCAGCCACCTTGGCCGTATGCCATTAGGGATTGTACCAATTGATAACCGGCACCAAATGGATCTTCCCAAGGGTTTAAAAAGCCCACGACACGCTTCATACGATATGGCTCAATGATGATAAGCAGTACCACCAACGAGACACCGGTAAGCATTAAAGTAAAAAACTGCCAAAGCCTTGCACCGGCTAAAAACAATAGGCCAACGGTCGTCACAAACATAACCACCACAGTACCTAAATCTGGCTGCATCAAAATTAAGAACGCATACACCGCAAACACAATCATTGGCTTGGCAAAGCCTTTGATGTTTTCTTGTACTTCATCGCGTTTACGTACCAAGTAGCCGGCAATATAGCTGAAGAAAAATAGCTTAGATGCCTCCGCTACTTGCAAACCAAAAGGACCAAGCGGGATCCAGCGCCTTGCACCATTTACTTCGCGACCAATAATGAGTACCGCCACTAACAGTAGCAAACCAAAAAGCAGCAAATATGGATTACTGCGTTTCCACCAAGTCATTGGCACACTCGTCGCAAACCAAAAGAGGATAAACGAGCCCACTAAAAAGACAACGTGGCGAATGGTAAAGTGAAAAGGATTATCAAATAGTCGCTCGGCAACCGGCATCGAAGCGCTTGTCACCATCACAAATCCCACTCCAATAAGCATGAGCATGCAGTACATCAAAGGTACGTCAAATAAGCTCTCGGACTGGCGAGGCGTTAGCGCCTCTTTGATATCAGCGACATTAATCAAGCATGCTCCCCCACTAAACGGACGAACTCATCCCCACGCGCCATATAGTTTGGATACATATCTATGCTGGCACAGGCTGGTGCTAATAAAACAATATCGCCATTGGTCGCTATCGTTTTTGCCGCCAACACGGCTTCTTCCAGATTGTTGACCTGATGGCTATTGCGCAGCAGTGGCATAAACTGTGCGCCGTCTTGCCCGAAACAAAATAGCGCTTTGCAATGCGTAGTGAGTGGCGTCTTGAGCGGTGAAAGATCTGCCCCTTTAGCATCACCACCCACGATCAAAATAATATTTTTGCGACCTGAAGCTAAAGAATCAATAGCGGCGACCGTCGAGCCAACATTCGTTGCCTTCGAATCGTTGAAGTAACGAACCCCAGCAACATCGGCAACCAACTGACAACGATGAGGTAACCCCGTGAAACTCGCAAACGCGCTGGCAAATGCCTGCATAGGTAATTGCATCGGCGCTAATAACGCCAATACCGCCAAGGCGTTAAATTGATTATGTCGCCCTACCATTGCCAACGTTTTAACTGGTAACAGTGGTGTTTGTTTGTGTGCGAAATGCGGCTCACCGTCAAAGGTCATTAAGTGATAATCCCCCTCAGTGAGGGATACACTGCTGCCTTGCCCATGCTGCGCAAAGGTATAATGATCTTCAGCATTAAAGACAATATGCTCGACATGCTGGTAAATACGTTGCTTCGCTTCGATATAAGCTTGAAAATCAGGATAGCGATCCATGTGATCTTCAGTAATATTGAGGATCATTGCCGACAAACAAGCCAAGCTATGAGTGGTTTCAAGCTGAAAACTAGACAGCTCTAGCACATAAACATCATGCGGCTGCTCTAACAACGACAGCACAGAGGTGCCAATATTGCCGCCAAGCCCCACTTTTAAGCCAGCGGCTTTCAATACTTCTGTCGCGAGCGTAACAACGGTGGACTTACCGTTAGAGCCCGTAACGGCAATCACTGGACGGGTATTAAGGCGTGCAAATAGCTCAATATCGCCGATGACTTCAACGCCTTCAGCAATGGCTGCGGCAACGCTCTGTTCAAATAACGGGATCCCTGGGCTGATGATAATCAGATCCGTTTGCGCCAAAGCGGCATCAGCAAGATTGCCAAATACCGCTTCACATTCAGGTGCGTTGTGACTTAGCCAGTCCGAGCCCGGAGGCACTGGACGACTATCAACCACTTTTGGATTAATACCGTGCGACAGCAGAAAACGCACAATCCCCTGTCCTGTGACTCCAAGTCCCAGTACTGTGACATGCTTTTTCTGTAATTGCTCAATATACGTCATTATCTAATCTTCAACGTCGCAAGGCCGGCCAAAACCAAGATAATCGAGATAATCCAAAAACGGACTATCACGCGCGGCTCAGGCCATCCTTTTAATTCGTAATGATGGTGAATAGGGGCCATTCTAAAGATCCGCTGACCTCTGAGTTTGTAAGACCCTACCTGTAAAATGACGGATAATGCCTCCATCACAAATACACCGCCCATAATGATAAGCACTAACTCTTGGCGTACTAAAATAGCGATGATCCCGAGTGCACCACCCAACGCCAATGAACCCACATCGCCCATAAAAACTTGTGCCGGATAGGTGTTGAACCATAAGAAACCAAGACCTGCGCCAACAATCGCAGTACATACCACAACCAATTCACTTGTGAGTGGTAAATGAGGAATATGAAGGTAGCTTGAGAAATTCGCATTACCGGTAACGTAAGCAATAATAGCGAGTGCTGAGGCAACCAAAATGGTCGGAACAATGGCAAGACCATCCAAGCCATCTGTTAGATTAACTGCGTTTGACGTACCCACAATCACAAAGTAGCTCATGACCAAATAGAACAAACCAAGTTGTGGTAACACATCTTTCAAAAATGGCACGACTAGCGTGGTTTCCGCAGCGCTGGTGGACGTAAAGTACAAAAATGCCGCCGTAGATATCGCAATGACCGACTGCCAGAAGTACTTCCAACGTGCAATTAGGCCTTTACTGTCTTTTCTGATCACCTTACGGTAATCATCCACGAACCCAACAATACCTAAGCTGCCAATGACAAATAACGTCACCCATACATATTTGTTGCTAAGATCGCCCCACAGTAGCGTACTGGTAAAGATCGCAGCCAGAATTAACAGCCCACCCATGGTTGGCGTACCCGACTTGGATAAATGCGATTCAGGGCCATCATCACGTACGGTCTGACCAATCTGCATACGCTGTAATGCAGCGATGAGTTTAGGACCAAAATACAATGAAATCATTAACGCCGTTAAAATGCCTAAAATCGCCCTCAGGGTAAGGTAAGAAAATACGTTAAACCCAGAATAATATTGGGTAAGATACTCGGCTAGCCAAACTAACATGATACTTCTCCTGTCTCGCTATCCGACTGGCCAGCGTTTACTAATTCTTCAACGAGCAGTTCCATCCGCGCACTACGTGATCCTTTAACAATAACGGTGCATTGTCCTGATTGCTCAGCCAATACAACTCGTAACGCCTTCATTAAATTCTCGCGAGTCGAGAAATGACGATTTGGCTTTTCAAATACATTGCTAGCGCTACTACTCAGCACCCCCAATGAAAACAATTCATCAATGCCTTGCTGCTTAGCATACTCGCCGACTTCACGGTGATATTCGCGGGCATCTTCACCCAGCTCTGCCATATCACCCAACGCCAATACTTTATAGCCAGACATAGACGCCAATAAATCAATCGCCGCGTTGACAGATTTCACGTTTGCATTGTAGGTGTCATCGACGACACGCAGCGTGTCCGAGACTTGGATCATGTTGACACGGCCCTTTACTTCAGCCATTTGTTCAAGACCCGTTGCCACCTCACTTAAGCTTGCGCCCAGTTCAGTTGTCAATGCTGCCGCAATCAGCGCATTGCCAACGTTGTGCTGGCCACTAAGCGGTAAACTAATGGTGGTACGCTCTTCACCCTGGCATAGCGTGAAGGTGGGGCGAGCTAACTCATCCAACTCAATTGCTTCCACCCAAATATCAAGCTGAGCATTTAAGCTATAACGTTTCACTTTAGAAACAGCTAAGCTTTCCTGCCACATCTGAGCATAATCACTATCCGCATTGATGACTGCGACACCGTCAGCTTTTAGGCCCGAGAAAATCTCACCTTTCGCTTTTCCTACGCCATCAATTGAACCAAACCCTTCTATGTGTGCTGGTGCGACATTACACACTGTCGCCACGTCTGGGCTCACTAATGCTGTGGTATAAGCAATTTCACCCAAGTGGTTAGCGCCGAGCTCTATCACCGCGTATTCATCATCTTCACTTAAGCGCAATAGCGTCAACGGTACCCCGATGTCGTTATTAAAATTACCTTTAGTAGCAAGGACTTTGCCTTTTTGCGCCAAAATCGCTGCACACATTTCTTTCACTGTGGTTTTACCGACACTGCCAGTAATTGCAATGGTTTTAGGGGCAACGGTTTCAATTACTGCTCGACCAATTTGGCCTAAAGCAATACGCGTATCTGCAACAACAAACTGTGGTAAATCGATATCTTCATCGTGCTCAGAAACAATAGCTGCAATAGCACCTTGCGCTTTGGCCACATCCAAAAAGCGGTGGCCGTCAAAGTTAGGCCCTTTAAGTGCTAAGAACACCTCACCAGACTGTATTGTTCTGGTATCAGTATTAATATTGGCGACTGCCAAATTCTCCCCGTCGTAAGGGGTTTTTAAGACTGCTGCAAGCCAAGAAAAATCCATCTTGATCATGCCTTTTCCCCTCGTAAAATCGCTGCAACGCATTGCCTATCACAAAAATCAATGCGCTCAGTACCTATAATTTGATAATCCTCGTGCCCTTTCCCCGCTATTAGCACCACACTGTTTTCATCAGCTAGGTCTATCGCGTGTTGAATGGCTAGCCCTCTATCAGGCTGGCAGACAGCATACTCAGGGTGGATGAGTCCTGCCTTAACGTCATCAATGATTAAATTAGGATCTTCACTTCGTGGATTATCGCTGGTGATCACCAGTTTATCTGCATATTTCTCCGCAGCTCGCGCCATTTCAGGACGCTTACCTTTATCTCTATCACCACCGCAACCAAACACACAGATAAGATTACCCGGTACATGTGCTCGCAAGGCTTGTAGTGCAAGTGCCAAAGCGTCTGGGGTATGGGCATAATCAACAATACACGTAGGCTTTTCAGGGGCACTAAATGGCTGCATGCGGCCTGCAACTGGCGCGAGCTGGCTGCAAGCTTCGCTTAATGCATCAAGACTTGCACCTTGCAATAGTAAAGTCGCAATCGCAGCAGCTAAATTATAAAGATTAAACTCACCATACAGTGGCACATTGACTTCACATTCACCCCAGCTGGTTTTTAATGTCGCTGTTAAACCGTTTGGGTGTGCCGACACGGCATCAAAGAATACGTATTGTTGGTAGCTATGCGCTTCACTCCAGCGACCGTAAACAACCACGGTGTCGTCATTGAATTCAGCAGCCCAACTAGCCCCCACTTCATCGTCAATATTGATGACTTTGTGAGTTGGCGCACAGCGAGTAAATAGTAGTTTCTTGGCTTCTGCATAGCTTTGCATATCACCGTGATAATCTAAGTGATCGCGCGTCAAGTTGGTGAAAACAGCCACATCAAAGTCGCATTCGTCAACTCGACCTTGCACCAAGCCATGGGAAGAGACCTCCATCGCGACTTGATCATATTGTTGCTGTAAAAACGCCAAAATACGTTGTAAATCTACGTTTGACGGCGTGGTGTTTGCCAGCGGAATAAGACTGTCTGGTTGACCATAACCAAGCGTACCTATCACAACCCCTGCACTACCGGTTAGGCTAGCTAAATTGGCAATCATTGCTGTCGTGGTAGATTTACCATTGGTGCCAGTAACGCCTGTGAGTTTGAGCTTTTTACTCGGGTATGCATAAAACTGCGCTGCAATTGCCGCCAACTTATCAGCAAGATTGTCGATAAAAATCGCTTGCTCCGGGGCAATATTAAGCTCGCTTCCCGTTTCTGCAAGCACACATTTAGCGCCTTGCGCAACGGCACTAGCGGCATATTTAGCACCATCTTGGGCATGACCTTGCAGTGCAACAAAACAATCACCAGGCTCAATCGCTCGACTATCTATGCGTAGGTGCTCAACCTCAACAGCGGCAATATTGACACCATAATCACTGAGTACCTGAGCCAGATCACGCATCGTTATCTGCTCCCGAAATATAAGCTACGCGCTCTTTATCAGGTGCTACGTTTAGAATTCTCAGTGCATTAGACATAATTTCAGCAAAAGCAGGCCCTGCGGTTTGACCGCCATAGTAAACATCTCCCGCCGGTTCATTAACCATCACCACAACCGCAAGCCTTGGGTCACTTACCGGTGCAACGCCCGCAAAGTAACCAACGTACTCATCACCATAACCACCCGCCACGGCTTTTTCTGAAGTACCTGTTTTACCAGCGGCACGGTATCCATCAACTTTTACGTTGTGGGCTGTACCACCACGTTCAAATACTGACTCCATCATCTCTACCACGGCATGTGTATCTTGCTCGCTAAAAATACGCTTACCTTCAGGAATTTCATCTTGCTTCACAATAGTGAGTGGTCGCAAGATACCACCGGCTCCAAACATGGCGTAAAGTCTCGCCATTTGTGCGGTACTTACTGATACCGCATAACCATAGGATAGTGTTGCGATTTCAAAGTTAGACCAACGGCGGTTTGGATAAAATAAACCTGCGCTTTCACCAATCATGTTTGAGCCCGTTGGCTCACCAAAGCCCACTTCTTGGTATAAATTGATAAAGTATTCCTTTGGTAACATTTGCGAGATCTTCGCAACCCCCATGTTACTGGAGATTTTAAGGATCTCTCTTAAGCTCAGCTCACCATTGTTGCGAGTGTCTTTCACCAAGCCACCGCTTAAGTTCATCCAGCCCGGATAAGTATCTATCGTATCTGTTGCCTTAACTGCACCATAATTTAAACCAGCCAATACCGCTAAAGGCTTTAAGGTTGAACCGGGTTCAAATAGGTCAGTCATAGCACGATTACGACGTTTATAAGGTGCAGCAGTACTTAGGTCGTTAGGATTAAAGCTTGGGCTATTCACCAAAGCTAAAATCTCGCCAGTGTGTACATCAACAACTATCGCCGAACCAGAGGTAGCTTTATAGCTCAGTACCGCCGACTTTAACGCGCGGTAGGCAATGGCTTGGATCCGTAAATCAATACTCAGGTAAACATCTTCTGGCTCGACACGCTGTTCTTCTGAAAGTACTTGTACTTCACGACCTTGCGCATCTTTTCGAATGGTGCGTTTACCAGCCGTACCGGTTAATGCAGAGTCGAACATACGCTCGACGCCTTCAATACCTTTGCCATCAATATCGGTTACACCAATCATGTGCGCCGTTACTTCGCCGCTTGGGTAAAACCGTTTGGACTCGTCAAGCAAGTGCACGCCCGGCAGGCGCATTTGACGAATATAGTTGGCAACAACCGCCGTCACTTGACGCTTCAAATAGACAAAACGACGGCTTGGGTCTCCCCTAAGCCGTTCATCGACATTTTCTGGTTTAAGTCTGAGCACATCTGCAAGCTCTTTCCACCTGAGCTCATCATCGTACCAAGCTTGTTTCCGTATTTTCAGTTCAGCATCGTTTTGCTCTAACGCTTTATAATCTTCACCTTCTTTACGGGCTTTGCGTAACACTTTTTTGGCAAGTGCCTTATCAATGGCAAGGGGATCTGCATAAACGCTCACAACCGGCACACTCACTGCCAGCTCTTTGCCATTGCGGTCGAAGATCATGCCTCGTTGGACATTGAGTTTCTCAACCCGTACGGTGCGCTTATCATTTTCTTCAATGGCCTTATCAGGCTCAATTACTTGCAAAAATGCAGCGCGTGCAACAAGCGTCATAAAAACGGTGAGCATCACGCCGCAAACTAGAGCAAAGCGCCAGGTGATAATAGATTGAGTTTTTTGCTTTTGTTTATTCATGGCAGCACAATCACCTGTTCATCTTTACTGGTTGGGCGTTTCATCTCTAACTGCATCTTAGCTATCTCTTCAATCCTTGCATGCTGGGAGTAAAACTCTTCTTCCACAACGAGATATCGCCATTGTAGGTCTAGCTCATCGCGCTGTTGCAATAACTCATCCTGCTGTATCAATTGCTGGCGAGTTAAATGGGTAATTTGCACTACGGCGAGTGCAGAAATCAAAATCGTAAGTAGCAAGAATGCCGTCAACTTATTAGCAATGATGTAATAGCCTATTTCTACAAATAGATTCGGTTGACGTTGCTTACTTGCATTCACTAGAGCTTCTCCGCCACTCTTAATACTGAGCTTCGCGAGCGTGGATTTTGTGCAATCTCTGCATCGCTAGGCTTAATGGCTTTACCCACTGCCTTTAAGGTGAGATTTTGTTTAAGTTGTTCATCCGTTAAAGGCAGACCTCTGGGTATCGCCTCTCCCTTACTCTGCTTCTTAATAAACTGCTTTACAATGCGATCTTCTAGAGAATGAAACGAGATCACCACTAACCGACCACCAGGTTTTAACACCTCAAGTGACGCTTGCAAGGCAGTCTGAATTTCTTCTAACTCACTGTTAATATAAATACGAATAGCTTGGAAAGTACGTGTTGCAGGATGCTTGTGTTTATCTTTGACAGGCACAGCTTCATCAATCAGTTGTGCTAATTGCGCCGTCGTAGTAATCGCGGTGTGCTCGCGCACTTCAATGACTTTACGAGCAATACGAGTGGCAAACTTTTCTTCGCCATACTTTTTGATCACGAATACCATTTCTTCAAGTTCAGCTTCAGCTAGCCACTGTGCAGCGCTGCGACCTGAATCTGGATCCATTCGCATATCCAGCGGCCCGTCTTTCATAAAGCTAAAGCCACGGTCTGCATCATCAAGCTGAGGGGAAGACACACCAATGTCCAACAAGATGCCATCAACCTGTCCTAAGATACCGGCTTGTTCCGCGACAGATTTAATTTGCGAGAAGCGGCTTCGCGCTATAGAGAAACGCGCATCATCGGCAAACTTTTCAGCCGCCTTAATTGCTTGAGGATCTTGATCTATGGCTTGTAAACGCCCAGTCGACAATCTTTTGAGGATTTCACCTGAGTGCCCACCACGACCAAATGTCCCGTCGATATATATACCTTCAGGGTTAATTGCTAGGGCATCTAGGGTTTCGGTCATTAATACCGAAATATGCTTAAACTCTTCGCTCATTAATTTGTTTACCCCTACAAGGAAAAGTTTTCCAATTCAGGGCTTTCCTCAAAGTTTCCTGAGTGTTCAATTTCGGTATCTGCCTGCATTTGCTGATACCAGCGTTCTTCGTCCCAAATTTCAAATTTATTGAGTAACCCAACTAGCATGATCTTTTTGCCTAATTGCGCATGGGATCGCAATGAAGGCGCCAGTAAAATTCGGCCATTTTTGTCTAGTTGGTATTCTGTAGCATGACCTAGCAACATCCGCTGCCAGCGTCTCACTCTGGGATTGGTATTAGAGATGCGACTTAGTTTGGTCTCAATTTCTAGCCATTCGGAGAGTGGGTAGAGCCACAAGCACGGTTCGTTGATCGCAATAGTACAAATAACAGTTCCCTGATCTTCGGACAGCAGCGGTTGACGGTACTTAGTCGGTACCGCAAAACGCCCTTTGTCATCCAAAGCTAGCGAACTTGCACCTCGAAACATGCGTGATCCTATTTCTAAGTTGGTTGATCCAGTTTGATCCACTAAAACCCACTTTTTACCACAGAAGAACAGTCTAGGGCTTGACAAGCACTTTTGTCAAGCTCAGTCGGTACCTTTAACGCCTTTGAAAGCCAGAAAAATCGCGGGATTTGTGGAAGATCATGAATTTTGTGGAAAAAAGTGGAGAGATGAAAAAATGCCATATTTTTTGGCCGGATAATCACGTCACACTTTCAAATTAGAAATTAAAAATTCCATTTGTTAACCCTTGCTTAAGGATGCTTTTGCAGCTGAATTATTTATGCAAATTTGCTTGGTTGTCCCTACTCGATTCGGTATCATTCGCGCTCTCTGATCAGCTCCATAGGTGGGATTATTCTGAAATCTTCAATACAGTTTCGATTTTATCGCTTACTAGTTCTACTGTGCTTGCCATGTCTGATCATTATTTTATTTCTATTATGTGAGCAACGTCAGCAGGCATTAACACAACAGTCACAACAGGCGCTGCATTATGCCAAACAAGTTGCGGCGATCCAGCAGGTAGAGCTCGCGGATACAGAACAAGTCTTACAGCAACTGTCGACCCGTATTGATCATCTTACGGTAGAGCACGGTAAGTGCCCGCCGCTGCTTTATCACGCGATGCTGCTCAGCCCCAACCTAGCTAACCTTGGCATAGTTGACGCACAAGGGAACGTACTTTGTACGACCCATCAAGCAGATCAACGCGAGATCAATATCGCCGATCGTGGTTACTTTAAAACCGCAATACGCACTGCCCAGTTCAGTATTGGTGAGTATCAAATTGACCGCAGCATGCAGCGTGCAACGGTCAACTTCGCGCTACCAATTTACGATGATCAGCAACAATTTTTATTTATGCTTGTTGCGGTAAAAGGCTTAACGCATTGGAGCCAGACCCTTGCAAAGCTGCCCCTTCCTGTAGGTACTCGGGTAATGATTGCCGATGCTAAAGCGCAAATCATTGCGCAATATCCAGCAGCAAATGCAGAACTTGGTCGTGCTGTTAGCAGTTCTTGGCCAAGCAATTTAAGCACACAGGCGACACTACTCAACACCCCTGAAGGCAATCGCTTGGTGTATGTAAAGCAATCACTCAATAACAGCAACCGAGCGTTACAAATCTACTTTAGTTTCGACTTTGAGTCCCAGTTGAGCAGTATAGATAAGCGTTTTGCACTCTTTTTAGGGATCTTCTTTGTGCTTGTGTGCATTTTGTTTTGGCAAACCCATTGGCAACTAAAGCAACAACTTTTAAAACCGCTAAGCGCACTAAAGGATGCTATTGCAGCACTTGAGTCAGGTAAACAAGATTCTCGTTTTAATGCAGCCAAAGTCCCTAGCGAATTTGAGCATATCGCCGAGCGCTTTGCTCATATGGCGCAAACACGCCTTGCCGCTGAAGACAATGCAAATCATAGACTTGCCGTTGTAAAAGCCTTGATTAATGCACTCCCCGATAGCTATGTGCGCTTAGATCAGCAGGCTCAGATCTTATCTCGCTATGGTGATTATACCGATAAGGCGCAAACGCTGAGAGAGTTGCTACCAGAACATATTTATAAGCGGATCCGAGCAGAACTGGCACTGCTAAACGATAAAACCTATGTGCAACTTGAGTTTTCTCCAACCAGCAATCAAGTAGTTGAATGTCGCCTGTGCGCCATTGAATCCCATCCTCAGGCGTTGCTGATTTTCCGAGATATTAGTCAACGTAAGCATCAAGAAGAGGCACTAAACCTTGCAGCATTGGTGTACAACAATAGTAGCGAGTGCATGATCATCACGGATGCTAATGGCTTTATCTTGGACGTCAACCTCGCCTTTACGCGTGTAACTGGTTACTCACGCTCAGAGGTGCTGGGTAAGTCCACTGCCATGTTAGGATCGGGTCAACACGACCGTAGCTTTTACGAATTAATGTGGCAGCAGCTTAACGAACACGGCCGTTGGCAAGGTGAGATTGTCAACCGTAAGAAAAATGGCGAGCTTTACACCGAATGGCTAACTATTGATAGCGTTTATGATAGCAACCGTGAGATCTATCGCCGCGTCGCGATTTTCACCGATATTACCGAAGTTAAGCGTAAAGATGCGCTGATCTGGAGACAAGCACATTTTGATGAATTAACCGATCTTCACAACCGCGTGGGACTTAAAAAGCACTTAAAAAAGCAGGTTGCCAGCGGACAACAACAAACCGCCGTGTTGTTACTCGATCTCGACAACTTCAAGGATATTAACGACACTTTAGGCCATTATTACGGTGATTTACTCTTAAAGTTAGTCGCGCAACGTTTGAAGAGTATGGCTCCGCATGCGTTTTTATCTCGCATTGGAGGTGATGAGTTTGTCTTTGTGTTGGAAGATGATGAACACAAAACAACATGCAAAGCATTGGCCTCCCAGATCCAATCTGCACTCAAACAACCATTTGAGATCAAAGATGAGCAGTGCCATATCACAGCAAGTATGGGGATTGCCACCGCACCAACAGATGGTAATGGTGCAGAAGCCCTATTAAAGGCCGCCGATCAAGCAATGTATCGAGCAAAGCAACAAGGTCGCAATGGCTATGTGATTTTTGACGATACCTTACGCAAAGTCGCGGAATCTAGAATGCAAATGCTCAAAGGTATTCGCACTGCACTGCATAACAATCAATTTGAAATGCACTACCAGCCAATCGTGTCACTTGACGACAATCGCGTCGCCAAAGCTGAGGCCTTGATCCGCTGGCGACACCCAGAGCAAGGCATGGTGAGTCCCGCTGAGTTTATTCCGTTAGCCGAAGAAACCCAGCTCATTCATCATATTGGAGATTTAGCCTTTGCGCAGTCTGTTGACACGTTGACGCAACTACAGCACTTAGGCCATGCAACACAAATTAGCATCAATGTGTCACCGGTCCAATTTGCCGCTAAAAATTGCACCTTAGCAAGCTGGAGTGACAAACTCACGACGCTTGCGATCCCCGCTGAGCACGTGGTTTTAGAAGTTACGGAGGGAATGATGATGCACAATGATAGCCGCACTAAACAACGAGTTGAACGGTTAAAGCAGCAAGGTTTTCAATTTGCGTTAGATGACTTTGGCACGGGTTACTCGTCACTTGCGTATCTGAAACAATTAGATTGTCACTTTGTGAAAATTGATAAGCGCTTCGTCGATGGCATCGCAACCAATGCCGACGATTTAACCCTGTGTGAAACCATTATTTTGATGGCCCACCGCCTTGGCTTAAAAGTCATCGCTGAAGGCGTTGAGACCGCGACTCAGCATCAGCTATTAAAACAGGCTGGATGTGATTTTGGTCAGGGTTATTACTATTCAAAACCGCTACCACAACGCGAGTTTCTAACCTTAATGACAGAAAAAAGCCACATTGCTGTGGCTTAGATCTGAAGTTACTTAAAATCTAGGTGCTTGGTTTATTCAGTTAAACCAAGCGCAGTCATCATTTTGTTTGCAACATCCACATGGTGCTGCATGGTTGAGAACTGCTTAGTTACCCCTTGTGGGCCATAAGCATAAACAGGCACTGGCGCAGCCGTATGCGTACCAGTACCCCACACTACGCTTTGCTCTGAAGCAATCGCGCGAGCGATTTTTCCGGTGTAATCTTCTTTGGCGTATACATAAAAGTCACCGAAGTCCTCAAACGCAGGGATCATCGTTGCATCATTATCGTCATAGACACTTTGACCAACCTTCTCTGCATTATCTAGCGTCACCGTGTAAGCCGTCATATCTTCAATGGTCGCTTTCCAAGTTGGGCCCGATACATTCTCATAGGCTTCATCAGGCGCAGCTTCTGCAAGGATATCGAAGAAGGTGCCTGTTTGCGCGTAAAGCTTGTCTAGTTGCGCAAGTGGACCAAAGTTAAACTTAGGATGATATTCTTTAGCAACACCATTTACATACATACCATCGCCAGACAGCGTTTGTGCTTCAGGACGCTCATGCTTTGAATAACTAAAGCCAAAACTACCCGTTTCATGGTCCGCAGTCACAACGACTAGCGTATCGTTACGGTCTTTTACCCATTCATGCACAGCTTCAACAGCTTCATCAAATTTAAGCAGCTCGTTTAACATCCAACCCGCATCGTTTGCGTGACCCGCCCAGTCAATTTGACCACCTTCAATCATTAAGAAAAAGCCATCTTCATCTTTAGATAAAATATCTAAAGCCTTAATTGTCATTTCTTTTAATGAAGGCTGCGAACAGCTGTCGTTTTGTTGACAAGCTTTATAAGCAATTGCGTCATTCATACCTGAATTTGCAAATAGGCCAAGTACTTTCTCACCTTCAAAACTATTTAGCTGTGCTTTATCAAAAGCAAGGCCATAACCGTGTTGCTCTTTTGCTTCAACAACTAGGTTAGTTTCATCTCCACGCTTTGATTTTTTGTATACGTTGCTTGGCATGCCAAGCGCGTCAAGCTGAGCTTTAACCTCTGCATTATCAGGTGTACTCTTTGGTACAAACACACGCGCACCACCAGATAACATCACATCGACATTACCTGAACGAACTAGTTGCTCAGCAATTTCTGCCTCATATGAGCGATGTGGCATATGTGCAGCGAAAGCCGCAGGTGTTGCATGAGTGATACGCGTATCTGAAACAAGACCCGTTGCTTTACCTGCGGCTTTGGCTTTTTCTAAGATAGTGGCGACTTTATTACCGTCGGCATCAAGACCTATCATTTCAGAGCCTGCCGCAATACCCGTTGCTAACTGTGTTGCCGAACAAGCAGAATCAGTCACAAGACTACCCGTTGCACCATGTGGCGCATTAAGCGATAAACCTAAATGACCACCCGCAGCAAGTTTAGAAAGCGCTGTTTGATTGCCTTTGTTTTTATAAGTTGAGTTTGGCGCGCGCTGAGCATACTCTTCAAGTAAGCCAACTTGCTGTGGTCCCATACCGTCACCGATCATAAGGATCACATTTTTTACTTGTGTCACTTCTTGCACTGGTACTTCTTTAATGACTTCAACTTCTTTGATCACCTCAACGGTTTTTGTATCGTCATCGCACGCGGTAAGTAGAATTGCAGAGATAGCAACTGTAAGTAACTTTTTATTCATTGTACTGTTCCTGAAACGTAATATTTGTCTGTAAGGCGGGCACAGTCTAGGCGCGTTACATGACTTTTTTATTTCAGCGAAGTGAAAAAAATTATTTTATTTCACAACAAGTTACATTATAACAATACAATTTAAGTGCGAAGCTACCCTGTACAGCTATCATGATTTAGAGTAATCACTCTCTACCTGAAGTACTGGTAAATAATTTAGAAATGGGTCGACTAGATAATCCAAATACAAAAATGCTGAGCAGCACCGTTGCCATCGCCACTTGAGTAATTTGCAAACCATTTGGCAATTCTTCGCTGAGGAGCATTAAGGTTAGCACCACCGAAGCTAACCCCTTGGGGCCAAACCAAGCTAAAGTAAAGCGCTCTTTGGTTGTCAGGTCACCACCTAACAAACAGAGGAATACTGGGATCAATCTAAACAAGGCGGTTGCTAACACTGCGTACACCCAAACCTGCCATTCAGTGACTGCCAAAAGCACCATGCTGGCCGACAAACCAAACACAATCCAGATTATAAAAGCCGCAAATTCGGCGAGGTGTTCGCCTTCTTCTATAAGCTGATCTTTAAACTCATCACGATAATATTTATCAAACAGTAAACCGCTGACAAATGCAGCAATAAAGCCGCTGCCATGCAAAGCTTGGGTTACCGAGAAAACTAAAAAAGCGATGCCAACAAAGAGAAAAGGGCTAGTTTTAGACGCAAAGTAATGATGTTGATAGGCACGTTTAAGTAACCAAATGATCACCCCAGTCAGTAACCCCGCGACAACGAGTGCAATCCCCACTTCACGCATAAAAATCCAAGCAAATGATTCAGTCGTCGCTTGCATTCGCTCAGCTAATACTCCCAGTAAAAACAGAAATACCGGAATACAGAGGCCATCATTCAGGCCACTTTCTACATTAATTGCCTCACGTAATCTGGAGGGCACAGACTTATCCTGAATGAAGGTTTTGCATAAAGTGGCATCGGTTGGGGTAATGATCACCGCAATTAAAAAGCAAGCCAACCAAGATAACTGAAACAGCTCATGAGCCACCCAAGCGCCAAATACCATGGTTAATGGCAGCCCTAGTAATAATTTAACCGGTAACTGAAAGCTGTGAGATAACACTCGCAATCGCGTTTTTGCAGCATCGGAAAATAAATAAATCGCAAGCGTCAGCTCAATTACGGGCAGCAGTGTCTGTAGGCCATTAATATCTACCGCTAAAGCTTGTTGCCCTCCTTCTATATTACCAAGCACAAAGCCTATCGCCCCGCCCGTTAGCACAAACCACATAGGTGCAGTGAGCTCAGCCCTATCTAATTGTCGAGCTGTGATGCTATAGATAAAAAGAGAAAGTCCAATTGCCGCGATCAAAGCATAAATCACGTTGCCATTCCTTTACTGAAAACCTGTTGCTGATAAAGCCAGTATGACAAATCTTATTCAGTTAAGCCAAACATGTAACCACACCCTCCTATCTCATTTAAAGCGAATCAAACAACAAAGAGCAGTAGGCGCGAGTTAATTTTTCACCTTTGTGTCATCGGAATGTAAAAAACCGTCATTACTCTATCTGCAACAAACTGGACTAGACCAGAAATTTAACCCAAACTTTTGAGAAAAGAGCAATGAAAAAACTAACCCAAATCGCTGCTGTCGTGTTACTCGCCACCAGTCCCAGCTTATACGCTGCGACTGGTAAACTTGTTGGTGTTGTAAAAGACCCACAAAGTAATCTGTCTGGCGCTGTTATCTCGGTAAAGGGCCAAGATGTTTCCACTGTATCTGATTATCGTGGTCGCTTTGAACTGCCAAAACTAGAAGCAGGTCGCTACACCCTAGTTGTGAAATATATGGGTTATCAGGAAACTGAACTTCAGGTTGAGGTGATTGATGGCAAAGTCACTACCTTGTCTCCAATCTTATTAAACCAACAACAAACGATGGAAGAAGTGGTCACGGTTGGGCAAATCTTCCGTGGCGAAATGGCCGCAGCAAATAACCAAAAAAATGCCAGTAATATCAAAAGTATCATTTCTGCCGATGGCATTGGTAAGTTACCAGATAGAAATGCCGCAGAAGCGGTGCAACGTATTCCAGGTGTGTCGATAGAGCGTGACCAAGGTGAAGGCCGTTTTGTTGCAGTACGTGGTTTACCGTCACAATGGAGCTCGGCCAGCATCAACGGTAACCGTCTTCCAACCGCAGAAGAAGAAACCACCAGCCGCGCCACTGCGTTCGACTTTTTTCCAAGCGAATTGATTGAATTTGTGGAAGTGTCTAAAGCTATCACTCCCGACATGGAAGGCGATGCGATTGGCGGTAATGTTAATTTCGTGACCAAAAAAGGCGCTGATGATTTTATCCTCAAAACCAACTTTGCTGTGGGCCAAAACGAACTGGCCGATGGTACAAATTATTCTGCCAATGTGGTGTACGGCGATCGTCTACTCGACGACAAGCTGGGTTTTATTATTAACGCCACAGCGTGGCAGCGTGATTGGGCAACCGATAACTATGAGCCGCGCCGGGGTAACGATGGCTTAGGCATTTACCGTTTAGAGCTGCGTGATTATACAGGAACCCGTGAAACTTATGGCTTAAATGGCTCGCTGGAATATCAACTTGAAAGCGGCACGCTAAGCGCCAGCGCGCTATATGGCACACTGATTGACGATGAAACTCACTATAAGCACAGGCTGCGTTTTGATAAAGACCGTGCTGAGCTACAGCATATTCGCAACGAACTCATCACCGAAATGCAAGGCTTTGAAATTGCAGGTGAACATGACTTTGGCTTTGATAAAACGCTCTCTTGGCAACTAGCGACCTACGAAAATGAGTTCCGCTATGGCGACAAACCCAACAGTGAAGACAACAGCTACTTTGTCGCCCGTTTTGATCAAAAAAATGTGGGATATGTTGGACTTGAAGACCGCGATACCGGTAAAAATTATGCCTACAACCAAGTAGACGGCGGCAGCGATCCTTGGAACGCCATAAGTAATCACTTCCCCTCGGGCTTTACACTCGATCCAAGCAAAATGGGCTTGTCTTGGGTTGAACTATACAAGGTCTACGTCAACGAAAAAGACAGACTGGTAGCCAATGCCGACTTTGACTGGCAATACAATAACCAGCTAGCCGTTAAATTTGGGGCAAAATACCGCGATAAAGTCCGTAAAGCTGACTTTGCCGATGAATTTTACGCGTGGGACAGCGAACAATATGGCGCAGCGCCAACGCTTGCAGACTTTGCCTTAAGCGGTCAACCCGGTCGCAGCGATTACTTAAGCGAAGCCAAGTTTGATTATCGCACGCAGTTGTCGCAGGTGGCTTCCACCGATGCTCTTGCTCAGTTTTGGACGCAAAATCGCAATAAGTTCAAGCTAGATGCGGGTGAATCAGCACTCATCAGCAACGGTGGAGCACTGGGCAGAAACTTTGATGTTGAAGAAACCCACACTTCGCTCTACGGTATGGCAACTTACCAAGCTAACGACAACTGGGAAGTATTAGGCGGCTTACGCGTTACCCGCACCGATACCGAAGTGTCTGGTTACACTTATTTAGCCGACGAAGACAAAGTTGTTGATACCACCAACAGCAATGATTATTGGTCAATATTACCCGCACTACATGTTACCTATCGCGCCAATGACGATACCAATTATCGCCTTGCACTAACTCGCACCTTTGCCCGTCCTGACTTTGGCTCATTAACACCAGGGGCAACTTACCTTGAGCAAGACAATCAGCTTAACTCAGGAAATCCAGCGCTCGACCCTACGTACTCAAATAATCTCGACTTGATGGTGGAACATTATTTTGACCGCGTTGGTTTGGTCTCTGCGGGGGTATTCTACAAAGATATCCAAGACCCAATCTTCCAAGCCACCAGCGTTGGCAATTACAACAACAAGCAAGGCGTGACCATCATCCGTCCTGAAAACGGCAATAGCGCTTGGCTTGCGGGCATTGAGCTGGCATTTAACCGCGACCTTGGTTTTATTTCTGACAGTTTGAGCAACTTTGGGGTAATGACCAATGCAACCTTTATGGATTCTGAAATGCAAATTCCAGAGCGCACAGAAAAAGTGGCGATTCCACGTCAGGCCAATGAGCTTTACAACTTTACGCTGTATTACGACGACACCCGTTTTGCAGCTCGAATAGCGCTGAATCATAAAGGTGCTTATATCGAAGAGCACGGCGGCGATAGCCAATCGGATAGCTACTATGGCGCCAATACCAGCGTGGACTTTACAACGTCATACCAGCTTAACGAACAAACGTTAGTTTACCTAGAGCTAAGTAACCTCACCAATGAAGCATTGCAGTACTACCAAGGTGAGCAAGGTCGTCCATTACAGGTGGAATACTATGGTATCCGCGGCATGGTCGGCATTAACTACCAATTTTAGTACCAATTTACTTGATTAAGCCGATTGGTATACACCGGTTGACGGGCAATCCACAAAGGATTGCCCTCGAATTACCGAGGATCCTATGATGTTGCAGATCTCGCTATTTAACACCCGCCCGCGCTGGCTAAAAGACGCCCAAGGTATCGGCTTTGTGCTATTTGCCGCGACCAGTGCGTTTATGACTTACTTTTGTATGTACGCCTTTCGTAAGCCATTTTCGGTCAATACCTATGAAGCCTTTGATGACCCGAGCTGGGTTGTTAGCTTTAAAATTGCCCTGATCCTTTCGCAAGTGTTTGGCTACCTATGCGCGAAATTTATCGGCGTTAAAGTGATTGCTGAAATGCAGCATCATTATCGCGGCCGTGCGATTTTGGCCATGATTTTAGCCGCCGAGCTCGCACTGGTGCTATTTGCCATCACTCCTACGGGCTGGAATCTGGTTTGGCTGTTTGCCAATGGCCTCTCCCTTGGCATGATCTGGGGTTTGGTTTTTAGCTTTTTAGAAGGTCGTAAAACCACCGAAATCTTAGGTGCGGTACTCAGCGTGACTTTTATTCTAGCCTCTGGACTGGTCAGAACTGTGGGCAAATGGCTGGTGAGTGAACTCAATGTGCCTGAACTATGGATGCCAGCGGCAACCGGAGCGATTTTTCTGCCACTGCTTGTACTTAGCGTTGCTTGTCTCAATAGCATTCCAGAACCTACACAAGAAGATGAACAATTACGACAAAAGCGCGCACCAATGGATGGCAAAGCACGGCTGGCGTTTTTTAAACAGTATTGGTTTGGAATAACCGTGCTGGTGCTTAGCTTTTTACTCTTTACCGGCTTTCGTGACTTTAGAGATAACTTCTCAGCCGAGATCTGGCAGGCCTTAGGGTATGGGCAAGAACCCGCGATTTTTGCTTATGCCGGGATCCGCATCGCCTTTATCGTGCTCATTGCGCTTGCCGCATTGGTGTTAATTAAAAATAACCGTATTGCATTTTTTGCCAACCATGGCTTTGTCTTACTCGGGGCTTCACTGCTGGCTGGTAGTACGTATTTATACCAAACCCAAAGTCTCGATCCTAAAACTTGGATGGTACTACTCGGGGCTGGTCTTTATATCAGTTATATCCCCTATAACTGCTTTTTGTTTGACCGCATGATCTCAGCGGTTGGCTCGACTGCGAACGCAGGGTTTTTGATTTATCTGGCGGATTCGGCGGGCTACATCGGCTCAGTGGGCATTTTGCTCTATAAAACTTTTGCCACACCTGAGCTCAGTTGGCTGCACTTTTTTACCATGGCTTGCTATTGGGTGGCGTTTATCGCAAGCGCCCTCGTAGTGAGTTCAATTATTTATTTTGCCGTGAAATTAAAGCGACCACGTAAGGCGTCAACGCAACTACGCGCCACGGCACTTTCATCACATATTTCCTAGCTAGGAGTCTTAGCAACATGAAACACATTGAAGCATTAATTTTGGATTGGGCTGGTACTGTGGTCGACTATGGTTCGATTGCCCCTACCAGTATTTTTGTTGAAGCATTTAAGCAAGCATATCAATTTGATATTTCCTTGGCTGAAGCACGCGGTCCGATGGGAATGGGCAAGTGGGATCACATTAATACCTTGCTACAAATGGACAGCGTCCGCACCCGCTGGATAACGCAATTTGGTCAGCCACCGAGTACGGCAGATGTTGACCATATTTATCAAACCTTTATGCCGCTCCAACAGGCAAAAGTCGCCGACCGAGCAGCCCCCATTCCGGGCGTGCTTGCGGTGATCAAACGATTACAACAACAAGGCGTTAAGATTGGCAGTTGTTCTGGGTATCCCAAGCCTGTGATGGACGTACTAGTGCCTGCCGCTGCCGATTATGGTTATCAGCCAGATTGTGTGGTTGCCAGTGATGAATGTGCAGCTGGCTCTCGCCCAGGCCCCTGGATGGCATTAGAAAACGTGCAAAGACTTGGGATTAATCGTGTATCAGGATGCGTAAAAGTCGATGATTCCGCGCCGGGAATTAGCGAGGGATTAAATGCCGGCATGTGGACCGTAGGACTTGCGTTAACGGGTAATGCCGTGGGGCTTAGCGAAGAAGAATGGACTGCGCTCGGTCACGAAGAGCAAAAAGCACGTTCCCTTAGTGCTTATCAGCAGCTTGGCGAGGCCGGTGCGCATTATGTGATTGACTCACTAGCCGACATCGAAATGGTCTTGGTGGATATTTCTGCTCGTATTGCCCGTGGAGAGCGCCCGTAATGCGCTTTCAGCCTTTTTGGTTTGATGAAGCAATCACTCAAGCCGATATTGAAGCCGCAGCTAGCGCGCCGTCTCATGGCGCGTTAGATACCCAAGTTTGTATCATAGGTGGCGGCTTTACTGGCCTTTGGACAGCCATAACGCTGAAAAAGCAAAAACCTGAGCTGAATATCGCCATCATTGAAAAGGACCTCTGTGGACAAGGTGCTTCGGGTCGTAATGGCGGAGCTATGCTGACATGGTCGACTAAGTTTGCCAGCTTAATTAAAGAGTTTGGCTTAGAACAAGCCTGCTTTTTAGTGCGCCAGTCGGAGCAGGCCGTTCATAACATTAAAGCCTTTACCAGTAAACACGGGATTGAATGTGATTGCCGCGTTGATGGTACTTACTATACGGCTTCAAATCACAGCCAGCGTAATGCCTTTGACCCCATTACCACCCTACTCGAGCAACACCAGCTTAATGCGTGGCAAACACTGGATGAAGCGCAGTTGCAAGCAACCGGCTCTAATGCCAACCTTGCTGGAATTTACTCCCCCCATGCCGGTAGTGTTCAACCCGCCAAGCTTGTGCGTGGACTGATGAAGGTGGCAAAAACCCTTGGGGTCAAAGTATTTGAACACACCCGCTACCTAAAGCACCAAGGCCAAGACACGCTAACCATTACCACAGATAAAGGCGAGATCAGAGCCAATCAGCTAGTATTTGCCGTTAACGCTTGGCTGCCAAGCTTATTGCCGCAGTTTTCTCGCAGCGTGGTGTTAGTTTCGAGCGATATGGCGATCACCTCCCCAGCACCTGAAAAGCTTGCGGCAATGAGGCTGAACCACGGTGCTCCGGTGATTGATGCACGCATTTTTGTGAATTACTACCGCACCACCTCAAGCGGTCGATTAATGCTTGGCAAAGGCGGAAATTATTTTAGTTTCAATAACCAAGTGAGAGACACCTTTCACCGTGCTAGCCGCTATCAAGCGATTCTTGAACGTTCATTTAGCCATTTCTTTGCACATCACCAGCTCGAGATTGAAAGAACTTGGACCGGCCCCTCAGACCGAAGTGTCTCTGGCATGCCTTTCTTTGGTCATTTAAATGGTCAAGCTAATGTGTTTTATGGCAGCGGTTACTCAGGCAACGGCGTGGTGCAATCCTATTTAGGTGGACAAATCTTAGCGAGTCTACTGCTTAATCAACATAACGACTGGCGTCACTGCGCTTTAGTCAACCAAACGCTTAAACAGTTTCCCGTCGAGCCATTTCGCACCGCGGGGGCCTTAATGGTGAGAAATGCCATTCGCCGTAAAGAAAGCGCTGAGGATAACAACACGCCGCCGCATAAACTCGATGTTTGGCTAAGCAAGCTTAGTGGCAGCGCAGCAAAATTAGATCCGAACGTGAAGCAGGAGTATATAAAGTGAATGCCATTGCACAAATAAAACAGCTATTCGAGCAATATGGTCACGCCACCTATGACGAGGCATGTAGCCAAATTTACCATGCCGAACAATGCGCCACCCTCGCGAAAGAAAATGGTTATGATCAAGCGACCCAAATCGCTGCATTTTTACATGATATTGGCCATTTTGTTGCTCAATCTCAGAATAACCCGGACTTTACCCCACAAGGATATAGCAATCATGGCGATTTAGGGGCAGATCACTTAACTCAGCTTGGCTTTGACCGAGAAGTGACAATGCTAGTACGCAAACACGTAGATGCGAAACGCTATCTGGTCAGTATTGATGAGAAGTATTACCAAACGCTCTCTCCTGCCAGCCAACTAACGCTAACAAGACAAGGCGGAAAAATGAGCAGCGAAGAACTTGCGGCATTCTCCAAGCTACCTGAATTGGACGCTATTATCGCGCTGCGTCGTTTTGATGATTTAGGGAAAGATCCGAGTTTAACCGTTTTACCTAGCAGTTATTGGTTTAGCCAAATAGAAGCCTATTTGGCGAGTTAGGCCAATCTGAGTTTACAAGTCTCTGATTATAAATATTTATCCTGTCATAAAACGATAGTAAGCTTGTCACAAAAGGTTTTATCGACTCAATTATGCTGCTTTATCAACGTATTCGAAACCATATCCAAGCGCTGCTAGCCGCTGGCAGCATGACGCCCGGTGCCAAGTTGCCTTCAGAGCGTGCGCTGCAAGAAACATTTAGCTCAACACGGATCACTGTCCGTGAAGCCCTAGCACGACTAGAAGCCGAAGGACTTATCTTTAGCCAAAAGCGTCGCGGCTGGTTTGTCACCCCCGAAAAACTCAAATGGCATCCAGCTAAAAAAGTGAACTTTAACCACCTTGCCATTGAACAAGGCTTTACACCAACAACTCAAGTAGTCGCAATTAATGCCCCTTCCACAGAGCCTGAGTTTAGCCACTCTCATTTTGACGGCCAGCCGGTGTATGAACTAACTCGAGTACGTGCGTTAGATGGTCGCGCAATAATGATGGAACAGATCTATTGTGCAGCCGAACGTTTTGCCGACTTACACAACCAACCGCTGGATGGCTCAATCACAGAAGTGATGTCGACTCACTACCAAGTTGACGTCAGCTTTGAACAGTGTGTAATAAGCATCACCGTACTACCCGATGACGTTGCCGACAAATTAGAAAAGAACAGCGGCGCACCTTGTTTAAAGGTACTGCGCGCCCGCTATGACGCCGAGCAAGCGTTGGTGGATTACAATATTGAATATTGGCTCCATGACGCCATAGAGATGATTGTTGAAGGCGTGTAACTCCCGTCCCCGTAGGTCGTGCTTTAGCACGACAACCTTCCCAGAGCTACTGCCGCGTCAAAAACACCTTCATTAATTCTATATTCTACGTCTAAATGCGAGTTAGTGGTGGAATACTCTTGTATGCAAGAAATTAAGCATTATTGCAAATGATTCTCATTATGTTATAATAAAATTATGAATCGACAAAAACTAAAATAAATAAGTCGTTTCATTCACTCCTAGAAAAACCAATCTCATGTTTATATTTTTACTGCTGTCTTACTAAAGAATTGCGGTTTTCTGCTGCGTGCAATTCCATATTCATTCTAATTCAACATTATGTCCAACATGGGTTTTGTTAGTGTTAGTGTTAGTGTTAGTACACAGCTTAAGTATTGAAGTAGATGCTGGCTCTAGGATCATATAAAAATAAATATAGGAGTCGTAAGATGTCCAAAATTAGCAACAAAAAAACTAGTGATAACAAAACAACGAAAAATGACTTTCAAAAAGGTTTCAAGCAAGGAATAGCTTCTTGGTTGATCCGAGAGCTGCTAGAGGCATTCTTCAATTAAATTTAGTCTATCAAATTGCAAAGGCTGATTAAGCCTTTGCACTCCAAATGACTATTCCAATATCACCCCAAAACACGGCGCATTTGAATTTTATAGACTAAAATATCATCTATATTGGAATTTGGCGCTGTTCGGGTGTTATATGCCATTTACAAAAGGTCATAAGCCAATGCGAAAAAGGCCAGTTTCTGATGCTGTGAAGCGATTAGAAGCAAGCAAAAAAGGTGCGGGTAAAATAGAGAGTAAAGCGCAGCTAAAACACATCTTGGCTAATGCGAATCGAGGTGAGACAGCTGAGAGAAACGTTGCATTAATTTGGTTTTTGTTCGGCTCGCTAACGCGCATTGGTGAGACTTGCCATCTTAAAGTTAAAGATGTATTTACTCATTCAGGGGAGCTTAAATCAATTTTCAGAATGAAAGCTAAGTACACCAAAACAGGTCAAAGTCGTGATTGCGCTTTAGTATTAAAACAGCAACGTAAGGCAATTTGGTCGTGGCGCGACAAGCGCATAGCGGATAAAGCCATGTTATCAAGTGATGGTAGTTATGGTGGTTTAAATGGCGACAGCCCTTTATTTTTAGCTAGAAGCGGGAAGCGCTGGGTAACTCTGTCGTTTAACGTAAAAAGGTATCAAACCAAAGACGGGCAAAAAGAAACGCTAGTCTGTAGCAGTATGGAGAATTACGTTAGAAACCTGTTTAAGAGCTGCGGCTTCAAACAAGGCTCAAGCCACTCAGGGAGAAAAAGCACAGCCAGCTTACTGTCTGACGCAGGCGTGCCGTATGACGTTATACAAATGGCAATAGGCCACGTAAGTGATGGCATGACCGACACATACATAATACCTGATCCACAAAAATTAACTGATGCGCTAAACGATTTATATAAAACAATACCACAATTAGGAATTTGCAAAAAATGAAATACAAGATTGTCACAGCTAACAACCTACTTTCTTTGGAGGGAAATGAAGCTCTAGAGTCTAGAACGTTAGAAAATCGCGTAAACAGGTCACAAGTAGATGGGTGGAAGCTTTATGGGGCTCCATATCATTTCATTGAAGACAGTAAAACGATCCACGCTCAAGCAATGATTATGGAGAGCTCCAAGTGACCGGCACAATTATGAAAAACCTACTCTCTGTGTTTACTTTTATAATCTTTATACTACTAGGCTATTATTTTTTGCGTGAAGGCTTATTTAGCGGCTCTGAGTTCATTGCATTTGTCACTCTTGGTTTGGTGGTCACTCTTTTGATAAAGCTAGTAGACCAAATCGAGTCTTTTTCTATTGGGGGAAATGAAGTAAAGCTATCAAAAGAAAACGAAAAAGCGGAGAGGAATATAGCAAGATTGAAAGAAATTGCTGACGCATTGGTCGACTCACTCATAATACCACTTCCGACAATGGCAGACTCACCGCAAGACCTTGCTTATGATACTGGCCTTAACTTCGTTAAAATTTATGAAATAACATCGTCGCTCAATACTCAAGCAGATAAGCCAATCTCCCACCAAAAAATAGAAAGAGCTTTAAGAGATTATTTGACTGGAACAACTCTGAACATGCAGAGTCAAGCAATGTATACAACTAATGATCCACTTCCAGATCCATCTATGGTGTTAAATAAATTTAGTAGCACAAAACAGCGAGAGGGTATTAAGAATAGTAAAGCTTTTGAGTTATATAAGAATAAGCTTTACCCTATTTACATTAACTCAGCTAAGAAAAGTTAGTATTGGAAAACAATGAAAACTCCAAAGCACGAACGGGTGAAAGAAATTTTAAGTAGAGTGAATGCCGCTCCACCCGCACATGACAGAAACTCAGCTCATAAGCTGGTCAAAGATATATTAGAAGATGTAGAAAATACGTTTACATCATTGCCACAAAACCACCCAGATAGAATGCGTTTTTTTTCGCTTGGAATCGACATTTGGCAGGATGAAGACAAAAACCCAACTCATGTAAAGCTTAATGATTACAGAGCATATATTTACGATAATGGTTCAATTGTCATTGAGCGAATATCAGAAAACAGAATCATTTTAGATAAACCTGGTCTTTAAAAAACAATATTGGATTAACAGCGAGGGATTAAAAATGGAAATTGGGAGCGTCTATAGCCATGCACAAGGCGGCTTTGCTGTAACAATAGTACAAGTTAACAGCTTACAAGTTAAAGTGAAGCGGGATGATACAGAAGAAGAGTATTTTGTATCTATTGATGAATTTAACGAACACTATGTAACGTTAATATAAGAGTTACAGATTCTACAACCCAGCGTTGGAATACGTACCATTGCTTATGCAGTATTTACTACGCAAACAGGAAACTTTCCAGCTTTTGTTAGCACAGTGATGATCTGTGATTTGGTAAAACGTGATTTTTCTTAGTTAGCCTCCAGCTTTAATGAGTGCAGAATCATTTTATGGGAAAGTGGCAGCCCAGATTAGGCTATCCTTAACACAATTGAAGGTTCGCTACTCATTTATTTAGCTAAAGGGGTGTAACCCCCTTAACCCATCGCCGCGTAAAGCGTCTCCTACCCTAACGGCTTACCAGTATTTTGCTTCAGTAATAGCAATCGCCGGGTAAAGCGCCTCCCACCCTAACGGTTTACCAGTATTTTACTTCAGTAATAGCAATCGCCGCGTAAAGCGTCTCCTACCCTAACGGTTTACCAGTATATTGCTTCAGTAATAGCAATCGCCGCGTAAAGCGCCTCCCACTCTAACGGTTTATCAATACTTTGCTTCAGCAATACCCATCGCCGCGTAAAGCGGCTCCTACTCTGACGGTTTACCAGTATTTTGCTTGTGCGATAGCTTCGAGTAGTCCGCTAATATCTGCGGCATACACTTCGCCAATATTACCGATCCTAAAGCAATCTGCGTTTGATACTTTGCCGGGGTAAATCACATATCCTTTTTGCTTCAATGCTTCATAAAAGCGCTTAAACTCATAGCTTTCGTCACTTGGTGAATAAAAAGAAGTGATAATAGGTGAGTGCATGGCTTTTGGTAACAAGGCTTCAAAACCAAGAGCTTTCATGCCGCTAACGAGTTGTTTTTGATTTTCGCTGTAACGCTTAAATCGCGCAGAAACGCCTCCCTCTTGCGCCAATTCTTCTAGTGCTTTGGCAAAAGCCCTGACAACATGTGTTGGCGAGGTAAAACGCCATTTACCATGATGATTTTCCATGGTTTTCCACTGGGCGTGAAGATCCAGCGAGAGTGAACGTGCTTGTCCTTCAGAGGCAACCAGCAGCGCCGTTTTTGCGATCACAAAGCCAAAACCTGGAACACCTTGAATACACTTATTTGCTGAGCTAATGAGGATATCAATTTGCCACTCGTGCATATCCATCTCAATGCCGCCAAAACTGCTCATGGCATCAAGGATCATTACTTTATTGTGATGTTTCGCAAGCTCAGCTACGCGCTTAGCCGGGTTCAGCATCCCCGTTGTAGTTTCGCAGTGTACCATTGCTACGTGGGTGATCTCAGGGTGTTGCTCAAGCGCTTGTGAGATCTGCTCTAGTTGTGGCAATTCGGTTTCAACAAAGTTGAGCGCTATTACATTAATATTTAGATAATTGGCTATCTCAATAATACGCGCACCATAAGCACCATTATTGATAACCAGTAAAGTGCCAGACTTAGGAATAAAAGTCCCAATAGCCGCCTCTACACTTGCTGTACCACTGCCCTGCATTAAGGTTGCGCTGTAGTCACTGCGATACTGCGGATCTGCAACCGCTATTTCACAAAGCTGCTCGCGAATAACTTGCACCACACCTTGGTTATATTCATCATCCCAAGTACACCAGTCTTTCAACATGGCTTCTTTCACGGTGTGAGAGGTACTAAGTGGGCCTGGCGTCAGGAGTAAATAATCGTTGTTCATAACTTGCCTTCAATCTGGTCTATACCAGAATATTTAACCGAGTTTAGGTGACAACGGCATGACAATTTTATGAAACTAAGATTGATGTAGTAATGATGTTCAATGAAGCCTCGCCTTTACCCTAAATGGCAAAGGCGAAGAGAAGCAACAGAGGCTCTGGTTATTTATAACCGTTTGGATTATTGCTTTGCCAGCGCCATGTATCTTGCATCATGGCATCCAGTCCACGCTCTGCATGCCAGCCTAATTCGGATTTGGCTTTTTCAGGCGCAGCGTAACAGGCGGCAATGTCGCCATCGCGACGCGGCTTAATATCGTATGGTATAGCTTTGCCCGCTGCCTTTTCAAACGCGGTAACCATCTCTAGTACAGAGTAACCATTGCCGGTACCTAAGTTATAGATATGTGTGCCTGCTGCTACTGCGATTTTCTCAAGTGCTTTTAAATGGCCAATAGCAAGGTCAACCACGTGAATGTAATCTCTCACGCCTGTGCCGTCTTTGGTGTCATAGTCGTTACCAAAGACGCCTAGACTCGCCAGTTTACCAACAGCAACCTGTGAGATATAGGGCAATAAGTTATTGGGAATACCATTTGGGTCTTCACCAATTAGCCCCGACTCGTGTGCACCAACCGGATTAAAGTAACGCAAAATAGCAAAGGCCCAACGCGGGTCTGATTTAGCGACATCCTGTAATACCATTTCAACCATCAACTTTGACGTACCATAAGGATTGGTTGTGCCACCAACAGGGAAATCTTCACGAATAGGAAGACTGGCAGGATCTCCATAGACCGTCGCTGACGAACTAAAAACAAGCTTAAAGACATTAGCATCACGCATTGCATCAAGCAGCGTCAACGTACCTTGGACGTTGTTTTGATAATACTCGATTGGCTTTTGAACCGACTCTCCTACGGCTTTTAAACCTGCAAAGTGGATCACTTCATCAATATCATATTGCGCAAATACACTATCAAGAAATGCCTTATCAAGAATATCACCTTGATGGAATGCAGCTTCCTTTCCTACTATCTCAGCGACTCTATTTAATGAAGTCTGCTGAGAATTGCTTAGATTATCTACGACCACTACCTTTTTGCCTTGCTGTAGCAGCTCTAATACAGTGTGAGAGCCAATATAGCCTGCGCCACCTGTTACGAGAATCGTCATATCTATTCCTACGGTTGTTATCTATGTATTGCGTTTAACATGCAATTTAATGTATCGCTATCAGTCTTCGCTGTGGCATACAAATGCCAGCTTGTTATCAAAAAAGCTCAAGCGAGAAATTGAAGTCTGACAGTAACTTCTTAAGTTTCTTAATAAGTGGACTTTTTTAGGCGCATTTAAATCTCGGTAATAAATTTTATTATCTAGTGCATACGCCACTTTATTATCATCCAACCAGGTATAATCTTGCACTTGACTGGGAAGAGCAAAAAATCGCTGAATATGATCGCTCTCTCTGTGGTAGGTTGCGAACCACATCAAGCCATTGACTTGATAAGTAAAAGCAAATACGTCACGCGCACGGTTGTAAGACAAAGTTCGTCCAATATCTTCGGCAAGTATTTGTGGTAAATGACCGTTAATATCTGTGTATTGTAAGGTATGCGGAGCACTTTCAGTCGCACCTAAAATAAACATAATCAGATCTTGGTTGCTCCCCCAAGCATGATATCCAACAGGTTCAATGTGCTCAAAAACACGACTTGGTTTTGTAGCCTGATCAAACGGATAAAACCACAGTTTTTGCTTACCGGATCCCTCAACCACAATCGTCGTTAACCCTTCCCCATTCGGGTGTAATGTGGGCGAATATTCGGAGACAGGGGATTGCGTGAGGTTGGTTGTGTTTTGGCTTTGAAAATCGTAGAAAAACAGATCCGTTTGACTATTGCCATCAGCGCTAACTTCCGCGGTGTAGTAAACCCCAGAATCAGTCACTAGCGGCTGATTAAAATACGCGGTGTTTTCGGTAATTGGTTTAGCACTAAAATGTTCACCTAATTCAGCTAGCCAAATTTGGCTTTTGGGCATGGCTGAATAAGCCGGTAAACAGGACGCGAAAGCGAATAGACAAACTGCGAGCTTCACACGCATTGAAATGGGCATGGACGTTCCTTTGATTTTTCATTGTAGTTATATCACCCCGCTATGATACCCAACACTCGCCCTCAAGCAAAGCTTGCCAAAAACTTTGCTTCGCGTAACATCGAATTAACGGATGATGAAAGCTAAGGCAGATTTATGTCAGACAAACACCCTATTATCGCCATTACTGGTAGTTCAGGCGCCGGCACTACAACAACGACAAGCGCGATAAAACACATATTCCGCAGTCTTAATACCAAAGCCGCCTATGTCGAAGGCGATAGCTTTCATCGCTACACTCGCCCTGAAATGGATAAATTGCGTCGCGAAGCGCTGCAAGAAGGTAAGCACATTAGCTACTTTGGTGAAGAAGCCAATGACTTCGGCGCATTAGAAAGTCTGTTCAAAAGCTATGGCGAAACCGGCAATGGCAAAGTCCGTCGCTACCTTCATACGTTTGACGATGCCGTACCATTTAATCAGCTACCGGGCACTTTTACTCCTTATCAAGAGCTAGAACAAAACACCGATATGCTGTTTTATGAGGGGCTGCACGGCGGTGTCGTGACCCCCGAATATGATGTGGCCAGCAATGTTGATTTATTGATTGGCATGGTGCCTATCATCAACCTTGAATGGATCCAAAAGCTCATTCGCGATACCAATGAGCGCGGCCACTCCAAAGAAGCGGTCATGACGTCAATTGTGCGCTCAATGGATGACTACATTAATCACATCACCCCGCAGTTTTCTCGCACGCACATTAACTTTCAACGCGTGCCCACCGTAGATACTTCTAACCCATTCAGTGCTAAAGACATACCATCATTAGACGAAAGCTTTGTGGTTATTCGCTTTCGTGGCATCGAAGATGTTAATTTCCCTTACTACTTACAAATGATCGAAGGCAGCTTTATGTCTCGTGTAAACACGTTAGTTGTGCCGGGTGGAAAAATGGGATTGGCAATGGAGTTGGTGCTGACTCCACTTATCAAAGAATTATTAGTAAAGAAACGCGCCCTTGAGAATATGGCGCCAGTCGATTTACCAATTTAACACGCCTTATGTTTTGATAAGGAATAATAGCTTCCTTGCATCGCTCCATATCACACTTTACACTGACGCCTTTTAGGGCATCACGAGTAGTTGTTATATGGACGTGCTTACCATTTTAGTGGGGTCTAAAAACCCAGTAAAAATCAATGCTGCAAAAACCATCTTTGCGCAATACTTTCCCAATGCAAAAATTGACTGTCAGGGTATCTCAGCGCCGAGTCTCGTTGCGGATCAGCCTTTAGGTGAACAAGCCACCCGCGAAGGCGCAGAGAATCGTGTTACTTACTTACAGCAACATCATCAAGCCGATTTTTATTGTGCCATGGAAGGAGGCGCTGCCAAATTTGAATACGGTGCAGCTACTTTTGCTTATGTCGTCATTGCGGATAACCGTCGTACAAGTGTCGGCCGTAGTTGTAATTTGCCTCTTCCGGCGTCGGTGTACACACGTCTTGAACAAGGTGAAGAGCTAGGACATGTAATGGACGACCTGTTCAACACCACCAATATCAAGCAGCAAGGCGGTGCGATCGGTTTATTAACCAACCATCTTGCCACCAGAGAAAGTAGCTACACGCAAGCCTTATTACTCGCGATGGCACCCTTTAATCACCCAGAGATGTATTTATAATGCCGAACTATACACATATTTTATTTGATGCGGATGAAACCTTATTTAGCTTTAATGCCAAACTTGGATTACAAACGCTGTTTACTCAATATGACGTTGTGTTCACTGACGAGGACTACGAAGAATATAACAGCTTGAATGCGCCACTTTGGGTGCAGTATCAAAATGGTGAAATTGACGCAAAAACACTTCAGGTAACGCGTTTTAGCCGCTGGGCTGAAAAACTTAATGTTGCGCCTGAATCGCTCAATGCGGGATTCTTGGCAGCGATGGCAGAAATTTGCCAACCGCTACCGGGTGCAAAAGCATTACTCGACAGCCTGAAAGGCCAATGTACTTTGGCTATTATTACCAACGGATTTGCCGCGCTTCAGCAAAAAAGATTGGAACATACCGGCCTTGTGGATCGTTTTTCTGAAGTGGTGATCTCTGAGTTGGTGGGTAAAGCCAAGCCAGATCCGAGTATTTTTGCGCATACGTTAGCGCTGTTGGGGAATCCCGATAAATCCAAAGTATTAATGGTTGGCGACACGCCAGCGAGTGACATTTTAGGCGCAAACCGCTTTGGGATTGATAGCTGTTGGTTAAAGCATGATGGCAAAGTCTGCCCCGAGCATATCAAGCCAACCTATACCGTAGAGTCTCTTAGAGAGTTGCAAGCGATTTTAATGGGGTAATGCCCTGTACAATTGTGTGGGGGTAAGGCGACCTTTCGGGGTTTAAAAAGCTCGCCGTGAAAATCGGCTCCTACCAAAGAAAGCTCGCCGAGACAATCGACTCCTACCAAAAGTAGACCTGAGTAGGAGCAAGTTTACCTTGCGGACTTAAAAGCTCGCCGAGACAATCGACTCCTACCAAAGGTAAACCTGAGTAGGAGCAAGTTTACCTTGCGAGCTCTTAAAGCTGCTGAAGATGCGCCGCGAAAATCAGCTCCTACCAAAGGTAGACCTGAGTAAGAGCAAGTTTACCTTACGGACTTAAAAGCTCGCCGAATAAATCGGCTCCTACCAAACGTAGAGCTGAGTAGGAGCAAGTTTACCTTGCGGATTATTAAAAGCTCGCCGAGTAAATCGACTCCTACCAAAGAAAGCTCGCCGATTAAATTGGCTCCTGCCAAAAGTAGAGCTGAGTAGGAGCAAGTTTACCTTGCGATCTCTTAAAGCTTTTGAAGATGCGCCGTGAAAGCCGGCGCTTATTAAGTGATTAAAGTGCTGAGCGCTGTCTTAACACTTCAAATAGACATACACCGGTCGCAACCGATACATTTAAGCTAGACACGCTACCTACCATCGGGATCTTAACCAGTTCATCGCAATGCTCTCGAGTTAAACGGCGCATGCCATCACCTTCAGCGCCCATTACAATGGCCATAGGCCCAGTCAGGTTTGCATCAAAAACAGCTGTATCGGTTTCACCTGCCGTACCCACAACCCACACGCCGGCTTCTTTAATATCACGCAATGTGCGAGCAAGGTTGGTTACTTGGATAAGCGGAACCGTTTCTGCAGCGCCACACGCTACTTTTCTTGCAGTGCCATTCAGCTTTGCAGACTTATCCTTTGGTACGATCACACCATGTACACCTGCTGCATCAGCACTGCGCAGACATGCACCTAAGTTATGAGGATCCGTTACCCCATCAAGTACCAAGAAAAATGGTGTGGTTTCTCTTTGAATGATCTCATCAAGATCTTTTTCATTGTATGCGCGCGCCGCTTTAACATTGGCAATAATGCCCTGATGTTGCTCACCATTCGCTTTGTTATCAAGCGCTTTACGCTGCATAAACTGCACTGAAATACCAAACTTTCGGGCATCGTTTACGACTTGATTCAAACGCTTATCTTCACGTCCCTTTAGTGCATAAATTTCTAAAAAGCGCTCCGGCGCGTTATTCAAAATGGCTTCGATTGAATGAAAGCCAAAAATTAATTCGTTACTCACGTTAAAGCTCCCGCTTTATAATCTATTGCGCTTTTTTGCTGCGATTTCTTTCATTTTTACCTGGGCGTTTTGCTTTGCCCTTTGCCGCTTTGGCTTTTTTACTCGCCGATTTCTTCTTCGACTTCAGCGTGCCTGCCTTTTTCGCCTGTTTGAGCTCCCCTTTAGGGGTCGTTCTTTTGCGCTTTTTGGCTTTGTCATCGCCTTTATTATCTTTATCGCGACCAGACGTTTCACCGTCACGGCGCTTAGCTCCTGGGATTTTACCCGTTTTTAGCTGCTCACGAACACTACTTGCTGTGCTTTTCGGCGATTTTCGACGCCTTGAATAGCGATCTGAAAGACCTTCTTCAGCCAAAGCTAAGTTGATGCGGCGATCGTCCAAGCTAACTGAAGCAACCACAACGGTAAGTTTATCGCCGAGTCTAAACACCGTACGACTATGCTCGACAATCAAACATTGCTTTGCACCATCAAAGTGGAAGTACTCATGCCCTAAATTGCTAACATGGATCATCCCGTCAATCTGCAGGTCGTCCAACCTCACAAATAATCCAAAGTTGGTGACCGATGAGATCACACCGGTAAATTCATCGCCAACATGATCTTGCATAAATTCACATTTAAGCCAATCAGCAACTTCACGAGTGGCGTCATCAGCGCGGCGCTCTGTCATTGAGCACTGCTCACCCAGTTGTTTTACTTCATCTTCATTGTAGATGTAAGCGCCATTCACTGGCTGTTGCTGTTGTTGCAAAATACCTTTGATAGCACGGTGTACCACCAGATCCGGATAGCGGCGAATTGGTGAGGTAAAGTGTGCATACGCTTTTAAGGCCAAACCAAAGTGGCCAATATTTTCTGGCTGATATACCGCTTGCTTCATTGAGCGCAGTAGCATGGTTTGGATCAATTCTTTTTCAGGGCGGTCACCCAGTGACTCGATCGCTTGCGTCAACTCCTCAGGCGAAGGGTCATTGGGCAGTTGGCTTTCGATACCCAAGTCTTGCAAGAATTGTCTAAATTGGCTCAACCTTTCAGGATCTGGCTCATCATGAACACGGTACAAGCTATGGGCTTCGTGTTTTTCCAATAATTTTGCTGCTGACACGTTCGCCAAGATCATACACTCTTCAATCAGCTTGTGAGCGTCGTTACGAACCACAGGCACAATAGAGTCAATCTTCCGATGGGCATTAAATACAAAGCGCGTTTCTAAAGTTTCAAACTCAATCGCGCCACGCTCCTGCCTTGCAGCCTTCAGCGCCATATACATGTTATGGAGCTCACTAAGATGAGGCACAAGAGGCTGATAATCGGCTCTGAGCTTTTCGTCACCTTGTAAAATCGCATGGACTTTGGTGTAAGTAAGACGAGCGTGAGAGTTCATCACGGCTTCGTAAAAACGGTAGCCAGACAAACGACCCGCTTCGGACACGGTCATTTCCGCAACCATACACAAGCGATCTACCTTAGGATTCAATGAGCATAAACCGTTCGATAGCACTTTAGGCAGCATTGGCACAACTTGTTCAGGGAAGTACACCGAGTTACCACGTTCAATCGCTTCTTTGTCAAGCGCAGTGCCTTTGCCTACATAATGAGACACATCTGCAATAGCAACCCATAAACGCCAACCACCTGACTTTTTACGCTCACAATACACGGCGTCATCAAAGTCACGGGCGTCTTCACCATCTATGGTCACTAACGGTAAATCACGCAGGTCAACGCGGCCTTGTTTGGCAGACTCTTCAACAAACTCACCAAGATTTGCAACTTGTGCTTCTACTTCACTTGGCCACTCATGAGGAATGTCATGATTGCGAAGTGCCACCTCAATTTCCATACCCGGTGCCATATGATCGCCGAGCACCTCAAGTACTTTACCCATTGCATTCATTTGTTTGCTAGGGCTTTGAGTGATCTCTACCTGCACCATTTGATTATGGCGAGCACCATTTTCTTGGCCAGGTACGATGATGATATCTTGAGTAATGCGAGGATCTTCTGGCACCACGACTGCCATGCCAAACTCAACAAAATAACGACCGACGACTGGCGCACGCTCTTTTTCAAGTACCCGCACAATGCGCGCTTCCACCTTACCACCTGAGCCTCGGCTGCCAGCCTTTGCTAACACCCAATCGCCATGTAGCACGCGCTCCATTTGATATTTAGTGATAAACCAATCTTTGGGTTCGCCTTCGACTTCTAAAAAGCCAAAGCCGTCACGGTGTCCAACAACGCGGCCTTTGACTAGACCATCTTCACTTGGAATGGTGTAACACTTAAATTTATTGAAGTGCAGTTGACCGTCTCGCTCCATTGCGCGCAAGCGGCGTTTAAGCGCAATTTGACGTTCTTCGTCTTGCACTTTTAAATCGTTACACAATTGAGAGAAAGAAGGTGGTTTGGCCGCGCTTTTAATGTGTTCTAAGATAAATTCGCGACTAGGTACTGGATTGTCGTATTTTTGCTGTTCTCTATCGAGATAGGGATCCTGTTTTGGCATTACTGTCTTGTTAAATAAGCTATGCTGTTATTTTAACCCAAAATAGCCTAATGACCTAGGCCAAGATCGATGAATCTTTTTATGCAGATAGATTAACCACTGGATTTGATACTGACTCCAATGTTGAAATTTGAGCGTGAAGCTCTAATAAACGCTCAACCGAGCGTCTAGCAAGCAGCGCAAGTGCGTCCCAATCGACTTGCTCTTCAGAGTAACTCAGCTGTACTGTTGCTGCTTGAACAAGCTCTGCAAAATTCACCATGCCAAGCTCCAGCGCTTCGTTTTCAATGTAGGCTAGTTTATCAATGGCTAAATCTGTTACATTTAACTCTGTGAGTCCTTTAATTTGCGCAATCTCATATTCAAACCTGTCTGCTAAATACATTAACTTCGTTGCCAACACACCTGAGCTTTCCCGGTTCGCAAGGTCCATAAATCTTGACTGATCAATTAACGTTTTACATTCTAAACGCGATGTTGTTTTTACAGTCGCACATTCAAGTGATGCATATAAACGGCTCGGCAAGACCGGCTTAGTTAAGCAGTCCTGCATGCCAGCCCGGAGGCATCGTCTTTTCAATTCAGGATCGCCATCACCCGTTAACGCTACAACCTTTACGCTTGAGGTAAAACCAATTTCGTTGAATCCCTCTTTAAACCACTCAAGGCCATTACCATCAGGTAAGCGCATATCCAGCAGAACAATATCGAAATTATGTTCTAATAGCGCAACTTCGGCTTCTGCTAAGCACTTAGCAATAGAGAACTCACTCACCATATCGTTTAAATAGGTACTGATCACATCAATATTCATGGCGTTATCTTCAACAACAAGCACATTGAGCGCCAGCTTCTCTGTATTAAACTCTGTGCTCTGTAACGGTGAATCACTACACTGACAATCTAGCTCAAAGCTAAACACAGTGCCGGTACCAAGCTTGCTGTCGACGTTAAGTTCAGAATCTAGCCCTTGCAATAGCTGCTTGCATAATGCCAACCCAAACCCAGCACTTTGCGAGATGGATTGCTCATTGTTTAACGTCACAAAAGGTTCGAAGATCTTTTCCATTTGTCCTTCAGTCAGCCCTTTACCTGTATCTTTGATAGCAAAGCGAATTGTTTGCTTATCCTCATCACGACTTGTTCCTTCTAGGATCAGTGTAATGACACCTTTATCTGTATACTTAATCGCGTTCGAAAGCAGATTTCTGAGTACTAAAGACAGTGTATCTTGCTCAATAACATGTACATCTTGCGGATACAGACCTTTAACCTCCACCCTTAAGTTCAATCCTTTAGCCAACGCCAGCGGCTGTAAGAGGCGGATTAACTCTTGCGAGAGACTATAAAGCGAAACAGGTACGCGATTTTGCGCAGCATACTCCCCTTTTGCTTGCAGCAATACCTGATTAGCTAAATCTGACATCGACATCGCAGCATGGACGATAACATCGCATAATTCAGCATGACGATTTGGCTCTCGCGGTACTTTTTTCAGCGATTCAGCATGACCCACAATGGCATTTAGTGGTGTTCTTAATTCGTGACTTAATAACGTTAAAAATTGTCCCTTGACTTGTGCTGAGTGCTCAGCAGCAGTTTTTAATAGGTATAGTTCTTTTTCACGTCGACCACTACATAGTAAGCATAAAGAGAAACACAGCAGCAGTGGCATCGTACTAACAGTAACAGCAAAGAACTGGTTAACCCAATTTGCTGAAACAAGACTATCTGTCACTGAATAGCCACCAAGCATGACCACTCTAAAAGTAAATACCGCCAGTAAGCTCAAGCACGATAGGCCAAACGCCCAATGTGCCACATTAAATTCCTTCGATAATAATTTTTGGCCTTTATTTAATGCCCGTAGACAGTAAATCATCGCCATCGCCCAAACTAAATAGTTAATCGCAACGCGAGCTATAAAATTAAAATCTACGTACAAAAAGTAAGTAAAACTTGGAATGCCTAGTGTGGCTAGTATATACCAGGGCATATAACTGCTTTTCACACTAAAAAACGCGTCAACACCACGAGCCAGATAAAAAAGCCCAAATGCAATGGTAAGGTTTGGAATAAAAATAGAGACCGTAATGGGAAGTGAATATGCAGCTAATAAACCACAGCCAATTGCAGTGAGCACAATGAAAATAAGCCAATCTCGCGTACCGGGAAGAGCTTTATTAATACACCAATTCACTGCCATAAAGACTGAGCAAATCACAGTCGTTATTGCGGTAACTTGAATAAGCACTTTTGGATCCATCATCACACTCAAAATAATACATTATCATTACTTTTGGAATAGCGCAGTATATTACTGCGTCCGATCATTTTGAAGTACTAAGTAAATATAAGCTATTACAGTTGGTTACAGCCATCCTTTTTGCTTAGCAATCCTAGCTGCATCTACTCGATTTGTCGCATGTAATTTCGCGATGGCGTCGGATAAATAGTTCCTTACCGTACCCTCACTCAAAAATAGCCGCCCTGCAATTTCGGCTGTTTTCAACCCTTCGCTCGCCAAACGTAGCGCCTTACGCTCTTTATCAGTAAGTGGGTCTGCGTCTTCAAGCGCATATAAAGCAAGCTCAGGGTCAATGACCTTTTGTCCTTTCATTACCTTTTTCAGCGTTGATAGCAAGTACTCACTTGGGGCTTCTTTTAATACAAAGCCATTTACTCCTAAGGCGATCGCACGACGAATATAGCCCGCCTTAGAAAAGGTCGTCATGATAACCACTTTTGTGTCTGGCATTTTTTGTTGTAAGTGCTGAGCAAGCTCAAGACCAGTAACTTGTGGCATTTCAATATCCGTTAGCACGATATCAGGCGTTAACTTAGCTAACTCTGCTTTTGCAATTTCACCATTCTCAGCTTCACCTACCACTTCAATGTCTCTATCTAGATTTAGTAATGCTGCTATTGCTCCCCTAACTAATGCTTGATCTTCAACAATAAACACTCTGATCATACGTTATCCCCTATTACCGCCTTAAAATATCCGCCTTGTTCCGTGCTATACAATAACTGACCACCGCATTCTTTCAATCGGGTACGAATACCCACTAAGCCATTCCCTTCTTTTATGGACTTTATAGAGCCATTATCTTTAATTTCCACAAAGACATTACTATCAGTTTGCCTTAGTGTGAAACTAACCTTATCGGCGTCGCTGTGGCGAATAATATTAGTGCATACTTCTTTAGCAAAAAAGCACAAGCAGGCTTCGCTTACTTTATCTAAAGTGACCGCCTGCAATTCAAGCGTTACTGCAATGCCCTTATCTTTTAGCCTCGATGCCAAAATGTGCAGCTGAGCATCAAGCGCTAGCTGATGGTAGCCGGTGACCGCTTGGCGCACTTCGCTTAGTGCTTCTCTCGCTAAGTCTGCAACCTGCTGCGCTTCTGATTGCGCTTGCTCTAGTGCATTTGCAGCGGCAAATTTGCTCGCCAACTCTGCTTTCAACGCTATTGAGCTAAGCGAATGGCCGAGTAAATCATGTAGGTCGCGCGCAATACGCTCTCGCTCAGCGACGGCCCCCAAACGTTTAATTTCCTCTTCGCTTTGACGCTGTAACTCACGGTGAACCCGTTCTCGGTGAGACATCCAACCAAAAATAAAGAGTCCGCATGCCACACATAAGGCAGGCATCAAAAAGTAAACCGTTTGCTGTGTGGCAACATATTTGGCAGTCAGTAACACCAGAACGACAATGATAAACATCGCAATGACTTTATAGCGAGGGAGCAAATTAAAACCGCAAAAAAAAGCAATAAAGCCAAATAATGAACTCGTCCCGGTCGTCACCCAACTACCTGCAACACAAAGCCCTGCCATCAGCACTAAATTCATCACCAACGCATTGCCCGTTTTTGTAATACTCTGCCAATAGAGCAGGACAAAACTAAGGTACACAACAACTTGCAACGCAATATTAACTGCGCTCAATTGCGTCCAATTAAATATCAATGGGAAAAAATAAAAGGTTGAAAATATAAGGGGTCCGGCATTCCAAAATGAGCGCCGTTTCTCAACTAGGGTAAATTCTGTGGTTATGGACACAAGCTTCTCTGATTCACTCTTTTTATTATTATTTACGTTTAAGCGCAGAATGTTGAGTGACAAGTGTCAACAATCTTGTCATCTCAAAGCGATTAAATGATAGACTGCTAAAAAACAGATCTAATATTCGATATGCGCCCACAACAATCCGCTTTGCTCTCGCTCCATAGTGCCGTTTTATTATTTGGTGGAACAGCATTATTTTCAAAATTAATTTCACTCTCAGCACTGGATATCACCGTTTACCGTACCGCCGTAGCCTTTGTTGTGCTGCTACTTTTACTCAAAATACAACGGCAACCGATAAAATTAATACACAAAAAAGATTATCTAACGGCTTTAGTTCTTGGTGTCATCGTGGGCCTCCATTGGGTGACTTACTTTGCAGGCATGCAAATGGCGGGTATTGCGGTTGGGATCATTGCCTTTTTCACCTACCCAGTGATCACCGTTTTTTTAGAGCCGCTCTTCACTCGCAGCCGCGTGCAAATAAAGGACTTTATCAGTGCGAGTGCAGTGTTATTTGGTATCTATCTGTTAGTACCAGAAGCGAACCTTGGCAACCAAGTTACCTTGGGGATTATTACGGGCGTATTCTCGGGCGCGTTCTTTGCGCTGCGAAACTTGCTCCAAAAGCGCTTCTTTTCTCACTATAGCGGCCCACACACAATGCTTTACCAAACGCTTGTTGCATGCCTCATGCTGTTAGCATTTGTGGAAGTGCCAATTCAGCAAGTTTCCACAGAAAACCTCTGGTTAATCTTACTTGCAGGAGCAATATTTACGGCAATTCCACACGCCTTGTTTGCCTCCAGTCTACGTTATTTATCTGCCACCACTGCAGGATTAATTTCTTGTTTACAGCCATTGTATGGAACACTATTAGCTTATATTCTGTTACACGAGACGTTGACACTTACAACATTACTAGGCGGGTTGTTGGTAGTTAGTGCAGCCTGTTTTGAAACTTGGTCTATTACAAGGAAAAAAGCATGATTCAAGTCTTAGCGCATCGTGGAGCCAGTGGCAGCTATCCAGAAAATACACTTGCTGCAATAGAAGCAGCTCTGCATATTGGCGTTGATGGTATTGAGTTGGATGTGCAAAGTTGCGCGGATGATTACGCCATTATCCATGACACTTGGCTGGACAGAACGACCAATGGCGTGGGCAGAGTCAATGAGCAAACTCAAGCCTACTTGGCCACACTTGATGCCGGTAAAGGGCAGTCAATTCCAACGCTACAACAGGTGTTTGCCACCATAGGTAAGCAGACAGATATCAATTTAGAGCTAAAACACACTTTTGGCTTAGATAAGTTTGTGACCTATATAGAAGACCATATTCAACAGGGGATGATCACAAGAGAGCAGTTACTCATCTCTTCTTTTGACCATCACCAACTATTGTGGCTGAAGCAAAAGTTACCTTGGGTGAGAATTGGCGCGTTAACGGCTTCTATTCCAGTTCATTATGCTCAATTTGCCGAATCGCTCCATGCCTACAGCATCCATATGGACAAAAACTTTATTAATCATGAATATGTACTAGACGCAAAATCTCGCGGACTAAAGGTATTTGCTTATACGGTCGATAAACAACAAGACATAGATATGATGCTAGATTTCGGGGTGGATGGTATTTTCACCAACTTTCCATGCCAAACCAAAATGTATTTACAGGGCATTGGTGCTTACGCCACCCCAACTGAGTAACTGCTTGATCGCTTTAGCATTGTTATTCCATTTAGCTCATCTATACTGAGACAAATAAAGTGGCACAATGATGAGCCCAATATGAGTTTATATATGCGCATTTATAATTTTTTAGAAGAGACATTTTTCTTTACCTTAACTCGAAAGATTGTTGGTAACTTAGGTTTTTTATTTCTCTTTCAAGCAATTAGTTTATTTTGGCTGTATTCAGAGCTATCTCAGTCTGGCGCGAATATGGGAGCATTTTGGTTGATCACTATTGTGATCCTTGCCGCTTTTGCGTTTACCGTCTTTTATATGCGCTTTTTAATTGTGCGGCCAGTGCAGGCAATGAAAGACTCATTGGAACGTGTTAACCGCCAAGACGGTAACTTAGATGCAAAACTACCACAGTTCACTTATGACGAGTTTAGAGACTTAAGCGAGCAGTATAACGCGTTTACTACCCACCTTAGTGCTCTGTTGGAAAAAACATACGAAAGCGCCGCTGCAGCAACACAAAGCAACCGCGATATCACCAGCTCAATGCAAAGTACAGCCAAATATGGACAACAACAGCTGAGCCAAGGTGACACGATTATTGCCGCTTCCGATCAGGTCAGCCACAGTTTACAAAGTATTGTGCACAATACCGATCAGGTTTATCAGGCCAATACCGAAAGCTTGCACTTTGTTCGCGGCTCATCTCAGTCGTTAACTAAGCTCGTTGCTGAAGTAAAACAAATTACCACACTACTTGGTAATTTCTCATCGACGGTTTCAGGCCTGAAAGAAAATAGCGAGAACATTCGCAACATTCTAAAAATGGTTGAAGAGTTTTCCGACCAAACCAATTTGCTGGCGCTCAATGCAGCAATCGAAGCAGCTCGAGCAGGTGAAGCGGGGCGTGGCTTTGCAGTGGTTGCCGATGAAGTTCGTGCGCTGTCGGTCAAGGTCAATGCTGCTACTCGCCAGATCAGCGATTTTATCAACCAAATGAACGTGCTGGTCGGTGAAACCAATCAAGAATCAGAACAGTTGATTTCTCACTCAAGTTCAGCTGAGAAAGCTATTAGCGATACCTCTAAAGGTTTTATTTCGATGAGTGATGACTTTGAGCGCAATCAAGCACAATTAGAAGAGATTGTTAGTGCGGTGCACCAACTGGAAGAAACACAAAAACATACTCACCAAGCAGTGCAACAAATTGTCGAACTGGGTCAGCAATCTAAATCACAAATTGATGGCGCGTTAGCTGAATGCCAAAGTGCTCAAAAGCTCACAGAAACTACTCAAAAAGAACTTACTCGCTTTGTTTCGCGGCGTTAAGCCCGCGAAACATCAAATGTGAGTACTTCGCTGATGCTAGCTTTATTTAACGCCAGCATGACTAGTCTATCGATACCAAGTGCAACACCAGCACAGTCGGGGACGCCTGCGTCGAGTGCAGCCAGTAAACGCTCATCAGCTGGCACCGGATGCAATCCCATCTCAGCTCTGAGTTGGTTATCTTGCTCAAAACGCGCCCTTTGCTCTACCGCATCCGTCAGTTCATTAAATCCGTTAGCCAACTCCATATTGCGATAATAGAGCTCAAAACGCCCAGCAACACGATTGTCTTTCGGGTTAAGCTTTGCCAGTGCAGCTTGCGATGCAGGAAAATGATAAACAAAACAGGGCTTTTGCTGACCTATTTTAGGCTCAATTTCCATGCAAAATAGCAACTGCAGTAAAGTATCTGGATTACTCTCGATGGCTGCAATATCACCATAACCGTATTTGTTGGCATGCGCTTTTAATTCCGCTAGCGACACGCTCAAAGGGTCAAACCCAAGGTATGTCTCAAAGGCTTGCTGGTAAGTCATCGAGTCACTAGCTGGACAATCCAATAACATCCGCATCAGCTCATCGATTTCCGCCATTAAGTCAAACTCGTCAAAGCCCGGACGATACCACTCTAACATCGTAAATTCTGGATTGTGATGACGCCCTGACTCTTCGTTACGAAAAGCTTTACATAATTGAAAAATCGCACCACTGCCGGCGGCAAGTAGTCTTTTCATCGCATACTCGGGTGACGTTTGTAAAAATAAAGGCAAGCCTTGGCTGTGGTTTGGGCCAACAAATCGAGTATGGAAAGTATCTAAGTGAGGATCAGTCACCGAGGTTTGAGAAAGACTTGGCGTATCGACTTCCATCACATCACGAGCAGCAAAAAAGTGCCGTATCTTCGCTAAAATCGCAGCCCTTTGCCTAAGCGTCTCTATTGTTGCACTTGGCTGCCAATTGTTCACCGTCATTGTTTACTCCAAAAAAATCCCAGCAACATGCTGGGATTTATTAAACATCGTAAATTGCTTTACGCTATTATTTTACGCGGCTTACGTATTCGCCACTACGCGTATCAACTTTGATCACTTCACCAATTTGAACGAACAAAGGAACACGAACAACAGCACCTGTGCTTAGCGTTGCAGGCTTACCACCAGTACCCGCGGTGTCGCCTTTCAGGCCTGGATCGGTTTCTGTGATCTCAAGCTCAACAAAGTTAGGTGGTGTTACTGCGATTGGATTACCATTCCACAGTGTGATAGTACAAACGTCATTTTCAACCAACCATTTTACGCTATCGCCTACTGCTTTTTCATCAGCTGCGATCTGCTCAAATGTTTCGTTGTTCATGAAATGCCAGAACTCACCGTCAGTGTATAAATACGCTAGATCAGTATCCATTACGTCTGCGCCTTCCACTGAGTCACCAGACTTAAATGTTTTCTCTAGTACTTTACCTGAGATAAGTTTACGGATTTTAACGCGGTTAAACGCTTGTCCTTTACCAGGCTTGACCATTTCATTTTCTAAGATAGAACAAGGCTCGCCGTCCATCATAATTTTTAGGCCGCCCTTGAACTCGTTGGTGCTATAATTCGCCATCGTATCCTCTAATCTACGTATATTCGAGTAATTAACCTGCTAATGATACAAATAAATGAAGTAAATTTGCAGACTAACTGGCAAAAAGAATTAGCAAATGTTGTCACTGACCCACAAGAGCTACTCAACATCTTGGGGTTGCATGACCAATTTGATGCACGAGACTTTGCAGCTAAGCGCTTGTTTCCTATGCGAGTACCTCGCCCATTTATCGCTAAAATGCGCCACGGAGATCGTCATGATCCCTTGCTATTACAAGTGTTACCTGTACATCAGGAATATTTAACTGAAGCGGGATTTAGTAAAGATCCACTAGAAGAACAAGACGCACCTGTACCTGGTTTGTTACATAAGTACCGATCTAGAGTATTACTCATGCTCAAAACTGGTTGTGCGGTCAACTGCCGCTACTGTTTTCGACGCCACTTCCCCTATCAGGATAATCAGGTCAACAAACGGAGCTTAGAGCCAGTATTTGAGTATTTACGCGCTCATCCTGAAATCAATGAGGTGATCTTAAGCGGCGGTGATCCGCTGATGGCCAAAGATAACATGATAGCTTGGGTGCTAGAACAATTAGAGGCTATACCACAAATCAAACGTTTACGTATTCACAGCCGCTTACCGGTAGTGATCCCAGCGAGAGTAACCGAGGAATTGTGCCAACGTTTAGCACAGAGTCATTTAAAGGTGATTTTGGTAAACCACATTAATCATGCAAATGAAATCGATGATACTTTTAAAGCTGCAATGCAAAGGCTTAAACTAGCCAATGTGACCTTGCTAAACCAAGCTGTGTTACTTAAAGGAATTAATAACGATGTTGCGGCTCAGGCCCAACTGAGTGAAGCCTTATTCGACGCAGATATACTGCCTTATTATTTGCATTTACTCGATAAGGTAGAAGGCGCTAGTCATTTTGATGTAGAAGAACGTGAAGCCAAGGCGATAATGGCTGAACTTTTGGAAGTACTACCGGGATTCTTGGTGCCCAAATTAGTGCGAGAGATTGGCGGTCAGCCAAGTAAAACGCCGATTGACCTAGGTTTACTCGGTTAAGAGCGCAAAAAATCGGTGCTAATGACCCTAGCACCGATTGCGTTGCACATATCTATCGGACATGCCGAAGACAACGTGCCATCAGACATAAGCTTACGCGTATGTATTGATGTTGTTGCCTAGCGTTGCTGTCACTGATTTAGCTGGCGTTTGTGCTGCTGCACTGCTGCCCGCAGATTCAATTAAAGCAAGCGCGGCTTGTCCATCTGCTTTCTGTTGCTTTTTTGCCAAAACGGCGCTGTATACTTCACCGCTTTGACCAGCTCCAGACATCGCAGGTAGGTTACTTCCGGAAATATTCATAAGTGATTACCTAACTTTTTGATGGATCAGATTAGTTATCGACTAACGAAGTCAGACCTTTAGTATTATTTTTAAAAATATTTAGAATAAAAAGAGGTGAATAACTGGCCTGTATAACGAAACATTTAGTCCTCCATTGGAGCTACTGTAACTTCTAAGCCATCCAATTCGCTAGTCATAATAATTTGGCATGAAAGTCTCGAATTAGCTTGCTGTGCTTCCAATCCAGACAATAACTCTGACTCTTCTTGGTGCTTATCTACAAGTTTATCTAACCATTTCTTATCTACATAAACATGGCAAGTTGCACACGAACGTATGCCTCCGCACACTCCCTCAATTTCTTCAAAGTCATTCTCGTTTAAGACTTCCATCAAGATCTCACCCTCTCTCACAGAAATTGATGAATGTTGACCCTCTACATCTGTAACAATAACGTTAGGCATTTTCACCCTCTAACTTTTAGTTAATAAAAATACAGCACAACATTAGCGCTTAAATAGCAAAGGAGATAGGTGTAACTTTTTGCAGTTTTCATTTCCTAAATAGAATGGCAACATGAAAAAAAATTTTCCCAGAGATTATTGATGAATAAAGCAAATCGCTTTCTTATTATTGGTGCCGGACAAGCAGCCTCGCAACTAGCTTTGAGTTTGAGGAAAGAGGGCTGGCAAGGGGATATCACAATGCTTGCAGTGGAGGCTACTAGTCTATATCAAAAGCCTTTTCTATCTAAGAGTTATCTTACAGGGGAAAAATCCAGCGACGCTATCAGAATAAAGCCCCTTACTGCTTATCAAAAAAAAGGTATCGAAATCATTGATAATGCGCATGTAAGAAAGCTTGATAGACATAAAAAGCAAATTGAGCTGAGTAATGAACAACAGCTAGATTATGAAAAGTTAGCAATTTGTAGCGGCGCAACTCCTCGCCAGCTTGCTATTCCAGGCAGCGACAAGCAGAATATTTTTTATCTTAATACGTTAACCGATGCTAATTTATTAAAGCAGTTTATAGCTCAACATCGACCTCAATCTGCTGTCGTGGTTGGAGGAGGATTTATCGGGTTAGAAGCAGCAAGCAGCCTGACCAAACTTGGTTTGAATGTAACCTTATTAGAACACGAAGAGCGAGTTCTCAATCGTGTTTGTTCCAAAAGCGTAGGCAAGTATTTAAGTGAAATACAAAAAGAAAATGGAGTTAAGATACTTACTCATAGTAAAGCTACTGAGTTTACCGGAGGCAAAAAAGTCGAAGGTGTGGTTACCGCTGCAGGACTGAAAGTAGATTGTGATCTTGTCCTAATTGGAATTGGAGTACAACCAAATACTCACATTGCAGAGCAGGCAGAACTGAAAGTAGATAATGGTATTGCTACCGATAATAATGGCTTAACCAACGATCCCTGTATTTATGCTGCGGGAGATTGTGCTAGTCAATTTTCCACTGATATCGGCCAGTATATGCGTATAGAGTCAGTACAAAACGCGATATCAACTGCTAAAAGGATAGCAGCTCATGCTTGCAACCAGCCAGAACCTAAATCTGAACTCCCTTGGTTTTGGTCAGATCAATTCGACACTAAGTTACAAATTGCTGGATTAGCTAGTAATTACACTCATACGATTGAGAGAGTTGAAAGCAATAAGCTATCACTATGGTACTTTTCTCACGAGAAACTTGTTGCAACCGAATGTATCAATCACCCCAGCGCTTTTATATTTGCTAAACAAGCCATAGTGAAAGGTCTAAGGCTTGAACAAGAGAAATTACAAAATAGTGAATATGCCCTAGCTGATACAGTCATAAAGCAATCTGAAAAAGAAATAGTTTAACGAGAAATAATTTATATGCGGCCTTCTATTTTGGTATTTGATTCAGGTGTTGGTGGGTTATCCATTGTTACTGAACTAATGAAGCAAAATCCTTCACTTAATATAGATTATGTATTTGATCGTGACTACTTCCCTTACGGCAGTAAATCCGAAAGCGAACTAGTGCCACGTGTGATACAGATCCTCAGAGCTGCCATCGGTAAACGCCCCCCAGAAGCTATTGTTATTGCTTGCAATACCATTAGTACTATTGCTTTAACGCAACTACGCCAAGAATTCAAATTGCCAATTATCGGTGTTGTGCCTGCAATTAAGCCGGCCTCGACTATTAGTCTAAATAAATCATTTGTCGTGCTTGGTACCGAGCTCACTATCAATTCGAAGTACGTCAATACACTAATTGATAACTATGCGGCAAATTGTAATGTACAGCTATTTCCTTCCCAACGGTTAGTGATTGCAGCAGAAGAAAAAATAATGGGTAAGGCATCATATTTAAATGGGGTTGCAAAAGAGCTATCAGCAATCGCTCACACCATAAGCATTAATGATTGTGACGTAGTCGTCTTAGCCTGTACCCACTATCCTTTGATACTTGAGGAAATTAGCACCATACTGCCAGCTCATATCAAGATTATTGACTCTGGAGAAGCTGTTGCCAACCGTGTCCAAGAGATATTGAGCAATATCTCCGAATTCACAAATAATACTTCTTTTCCTGGGGCATTGAGTATAAATGTGGTTGATTCGCTCCGTAGGCATGACATAGAACCACAGAGAATTGCTAATTTTTTATCGTGCCAAAGCTCCTTGAGTTATTTAGACATCATTGTCTAATTGTCTGCATTGATTCTTTTAAAGTGCTCTTGAAAGAAATCTAAAAAATAACGCAGTGATGTCGGGACATGATGTCGAGCAGGATACATGGCGTATAATGTTAAACTAGCCTTATTATACTCGGAAAGTATAGACACTACTTCACCGGATTCTAGTAGAGGTTTACAAACACTCTCTGGAATAAAACCTACACCTAATCCGTCCTTGATAAGCTCCATCATAAAGATAGTGCTATTAACTTTGAGCGAACCAGACACTGCCACTCCAGATCCCAACGGCCAAACGCTTTTTTTTCTAAAGTAGCTGTAGATAAAACAGTTGTGCTTTTCAAGATCTTTGGGAACAGTAATCGGTGAGTGGGAATCTAGATATTCTCTAGATGCGACAACATGGTAGCGAAACTGAGTTAAACGCTTACCTATATAATTTGAATCAAATGCTGTACTTGCTGCACGTAACCCTATGTCAAATCCTTGCTCAATTAGGTCTACCGACTCATCACTTAAATATATATTTAACTCAATATGAGGATATAATTTCATAAATTCGCTAAATAACGGCGCTAAATCAGTCAGGCCAAGTGCCATCGGTACACTCACCTTGAGCTTCCCTGCAGGTCTATCTTGTAACAACTGAATATCGGATTGTGCTTCTTCCACTTCCTTCAAAATACTCTTGCATCGCTTTAAGTAGGCTTCGCCCAATGAGGTTAACCGTATGTGTCTAGTTGAACGATGGAAGAGCCGTACCCCTATATACTCTTCAAGTTTACTCAGCTCTTTACTCACTTTAGATTTTGATGTGTTGGCTTCATCTGCAACTGCTGTAAAGCTCCCTAATTCAGCTAGCCTGACAAAAATCTCCATTGCCCCCAACCTATCCATTGCAACCCCTTCCAACACTTCAATACAATTCGATAAATGTTAACAAAACAGAAAAAAGAAATAAACAATAAAAGAAGTATTTACATTGTTTCTTTTCTGTCAACAGCATGTTTGAAATTAGCATATTTATCCCCTCCTAATACTTCATTAATCTTAATACGCAGCCAAGAAAAAGAATTGGCTAAAACTAGATTCAGAGTTTTTACACTCTGAACCCCTTAAATTTAAAAGGAAATAAAATGTACACACTTTATTATATGACTGGCGCATGCTCTTTAGCTACACAGATAATACTTCGTGAAATAAATGCAGATTTTGAACTGGTAAACAAAGACTCTGTTGCAGATTTCAAAAAATTAAACCCTGTTGGTACTGTACCTGTGTTAGTTCAGGGTAACGAGACATATACTGAGGGTGCAGCAATAATATTACATCTATTAGAGAATCACTCTAATAAGCTATTACCAGAATCAGGACCACAAAGAAAGCAAGCTATTGAAAACTTATTATTTGCAAATGCCACTATGCATCCAGCTTACAGCAAGCTTTTTTTCATCGCCCAATCAATGACTGATAGCGATGCTAAGTTAGCAGCATTAGAAAGTGCAGCCCAAACTATCAATCACTTATGGTCCGTAGTTGAACAAAAGCTTGGTGACAATACATTCCTTGGTGGCGAAAATTATTCAGCCGCAGATATTTTACTGTCTGTATATCATACTTGGGGCCAATATTTCCCAGTTGATATTATTACTGGACCAAAAACTACTCAGCTAATTGATAAAGTTAGTCACTTAGAAAACTTTAAACTTTCTCAAGAAGCAGAGAAACAAGCTTAAAATTTACTATTAAAGGGTGTAACACACCCTTTCTAACTGTCGGGTGAAGAAATGAATTTAATAATAGAATATGTCCATGATATCGACTGTTCCTGGTGTCCAATTAACTATGCAAACTTAACAACCGCGTTAACTAAATTATCAGGTAAAGTGATTCCAAGAATAGAGTTTTTACCATATGAAGTTAAACCTAATTTCAGTGCTAAGGGTGAGCTAATAAGCACCAGATTAATGGCTGTAAATGGCTGGAGTGAACAGCAGCATGATGAGTATAGAAAAGGGCTTTTAGCAACCGCCAAAGCTGCTGGTGTCCCGATCGACTTCAGTAAAAGAACGCATTACTACAACACTTCAAAAGCACATAAATTAATGCACTTTGCAAGCCTTAACAACCTCCATATAGAAATGAATAAGCTTTTGATTAAAGGTTATTTTAATGAAGGCCTAGACCTATTTAATTCAGAGCAATTGGTGACTCTTGCTGAGCAGCTAAAGCTCGATAGCGAAGAAGCGAGAGCCGCAATCGATGCAGCATTTTCTCCACCAGAATTAATCGCCAAGTATAGCCGAGCTCAAGAAATATCAAGTCACGGAGTACCTGCAGTTTGCTTCAACAAAAAGTATTACTCACAAGGCTCAAAGACTGCTGAGTTCTATGAAGAAGTCATACTTAAAATAACAAGTCTAGCTGCTTAAGCCGACATTTTTATATGGAAGTAATTTACAATGAACATAAAAGATTTTTATCAACTAATAGAACGAATAAAAAAGTCTGAATCAGAACATTGTTTAAAAGGGTTATGCCAAGAGTTTTGTGAAATGAGTGGAATGGAATATTTTATCCTCACCACAATTGAGAACAAATCACTTTACTCATCCACTTTAAAAAGTGAATCAAATTTAGAAAAGGAATTGATCAAAAAAATACTCTCAGACAGAGAAAAAACGAATAATTTTCTATCTTCTCAGATGAACCGAAATATCCCTCAATCATGGAGCAAAAAAAAACACAAAAAAACAAGAACAAACAACATAATGGAACTTATTGAAATACTATCTAAAAATGGTTTGAATTCGGGAATAAATATCCCTTTAAAAACCCACGATAGCGATTTAGTATATTTCAATATGATTTCTAAAAAAGAGCACAATTTTGACTTCTTAGATTCAATTTTATTATATGCCCACACATTCGCCACTCACCTCATATCTACTCTCCTAAAAATAAAAGAAAACAACCACCCTGTAAAACAACTTTCTCAGAGAGAAAGTGACTGCTTATTCTGGGCATGCGAAGGAAAAACAGCATGGGAAATTTCTAAAATAATAGGACTATCTCAAAGGACTGTCACATTCCATCTAATGAACATTATTGAGAAACTACGAGCCAATAATCGTCAACATGCTGTCGCTTTAGCAATAATGAAAGGAATCGTAAAACCTAACTTTGAAAAAATACAGTCAAATATATAATTAAAAAATAATATAAAAATGGAACTTCTCACTATGAAAAAATCATCAATGATATTAGCTTACCTATTGGTGAGCATGTTGGCATTAGTAGCTAATGCCAATGAATTGCAATCCCCTCACAATCAACCTTGGAATTCACAAAAACCTTGGTTGATCCCTCAAGATACCAATACGGCACTTAACCAACCTGATCACTATGCTTGGCAACTATTTGTGGCCTTGAACTGGCCTGCGAATACAGATAAGTGTAAAGCAGATAAAAACTCGCAACTTGGAGAGCCAGGCTCAACGGTATGGGAAGTGTGGCAATCAAGAGAAGAAACTTTCTTAGACGGTGCTGCACGTCCACTTTCATGGAAAAAAGGCTGTCTAGCCGGTGGCTTCGATACACTCCCAACTGGTGACTATACTGTTTTTGCTGATGAAAGCATTCGCTTTAACCGTATCGCTTATCGTTACATACGTCAGCACAAACTTTATAGCCTTGATGAGCAAGAACGTCTAGCGCGAAGCGGCATAACAGATCTCAAGTTTCCTTTAGGGTCGGTAACGGCTAAAGCACACTGGGTAAGAATCGATGAAATTGATAAACCTCGCTATCACTGGAAAGAAGTCACCAGAGATGGTGTAACTCACCTTTATGGTATGTCGGGATTTCATATTGTTTCAAAAGATTCTCCAACTTGGTTTTGGGCAACTTTCGAGCATATTGATAATGAACGTCGGTGGCCACAAATCTACCCTGAAGCATTTTCTGGTTGGTTGACTCCCTCAGTTGATCATGCAGCTTGCTCCGAAACGTCACCATCCTGTAATGAATATCCACGGGGCTATGGCCTCTCAGGTACTAAATGGGAAAATTATCGCCTTCGCGGAACTCAAACTCAGTGGACTAATAACCGCGGTGTTCCAACCACACTGGCAAACTCACAATTAGAGAGTTTTATGGATCTGGAAACTAGCTCTTGCATCACCTGTCACGCCTTGGCGGTTAAAGGTGAACAAGGCCCATCTAAGCCAATTAGCTTTTTGTTGGAGCAAACCAATATTCATGGTAAGAAACTAGGCTACGTTGGGCCACCTCAAACTGAGCTTTTCCTTGATGGTAATGGCGAAACCATTCCATACTTGGGACTTGATTATGTTTGGGCATTAAGAAAAGCTAAACGTGAACAGCAGTAATCACCCCGGTAATTAATGACTAGCTACTAGGCCTGATGTGAACGATCCGGGCCTAGTTTTTCTGTAATTCCAGCCGATTTGGTATAGCTCGTTAATAGAGTTATGCAACCTCAGGATAGTCCATTGCAATTTGATCTCCCATAGCATCGCACAACCCTATGTATTTATGACAATTATTTTAAGTAAATGCGCTATTTTGTTACCTTTCCATAAAGTGAGACATGCGTAATTGGAGTTTTCTGTAATTATTAAAGCTGTAGACTAACTATAAAAGACCATATTTCACCGAATCACAGATCTTCGCTGCGCTAAAAGACGTTGACTCCGGTATGGAAGTCGAAGCATGGGGATATGGAAGCTGCTAATGTTAAGAAATTAAAGTGCCTAAAAACGTATGCTGAAGTCAACCGAGAAAGTAATGTGATTAAGGAGCATTTTGCAAAAATGTTGGTAACAGCAGACAAGCGTAGTTGCGTAAGTACTTTGTCCAAAGCAGTCCTGAGCATTGTAAAACAACACAAACTGGCTTCTAGAAGTATGGGCAGAATCAAATTTAAAAATTATCCGTTTAACCATAAACGTATTTATTGAGCGAAATTGGAAAACTCCAATTTAGACGTATCATTAAATGGGAAGTGAACATAGGTAGCATCGAGGCGAAAAAACAGTTTAGCAGCGAAGCTAAGAGAAGTGGCTTGAAAAGGTGACTTTAGAACGACGCTACCCTTTGGTTAACCTATGAACAAAGTGGAATCCCCCCCTTACAAAACTATATCGATAGACTTCTCTTACCAAACAATTCACGCAAAAAAATATCGGTCTAAAATTTATTTTCACTTAGTATGCTTGCTGGTTCAGAAGTCTTTGTAAGCAGTTAACCAAAGTGAATAAACCTCAGATTAAAATAAGGAATGGCCTCACTTATTATTTTTTAAGTTTGTCTCACCTTATCACCTTGCCTAGTAGACAGCTTTGGTGCTAGAAAAGAATAGTTACCCAAAACTATGGTGAGATAACAAAAAAGCCCACCATGTTTGATAGCAAGTACTTTATTCAAAGTGTTGCTCACTAGTAAACATCGTGGACTGCTTAAGTCTTATTTCTATTTAAAAATTCAGTAAAAGCTTCCCAATATTGGCAGTTAACATCGTTGCCAAAACCACACTTAACAATCTTTTAATAAACATAGATCCTTTTGACATAGCCATGTGCCCACCAATCCACCCACCTAAAGCGTTTGCTATCAACATAGGTACAGCAGCCTCCCAAAGCACCTTATCAGCAAAGACAAATACAAGTGTCGCTGCAATATTTGTCATTAAATTAATCGGCTTTGCAATTGCAGTCGCGGTAAGTAAATTATATTTTAAGCTTCTATTTACTGCCAAAGCCATGAAAGAGCCGGTACCAGGGCCCGCCACACCATCGTAAACACCAATTGTTGTCAGCCAAGCCAAAAAAGCCGGTTGGTTTCTACTCTCTGTAGAGCCAGGTTCTTCAGCTTTAACAATTCGACTAAATATCAGTGCAATTAAGATGCTAGCAATAATGAGCACTTCTAACAGCCACTCAGGTGTGACGATCGCAATTTTACTCCCTATTATCGAACCAAGAAAACAAGGAATTCCGGCAAGCAGAACATAACGCCATCTAATTAGGCGGTTGAGCGCATACTTAAGCACAACGAAAGAGGTACCTACCATTGATACCACTTTATTGGTCGCAAGCGCCGCCACTGGACTAACACCACACAATAACAGCGCCGGTACTTGGATAACTCCCCCACCACCCGCGATCGCGTCTATATACCCAGCAAATAGCGCAATGAAAAACAGAAGTAATATGATCGAAGGCTCTAGACTTTCAAAGAATTCCATTACTACCTACTCTCGTCAACAACCTCAGCTTTCGGTTTATTTATTGTGGTAACTTTAGGTCCTGTTAAAAAATTAGATTTAGCAATTACCATCACAAATACTCCAGCAACTATACCCCAAAATGCAGATCCCACTCCCATAAAGGAAATACCAGAAGCTGTTACAAGAAAAGTCACTAATGCTGCCTGACGATTATTTTCGTCCGCCACCGCAGAGTTTAATGCATTACCGATAGTCCCCAACAATGCCAAGCCCGCGATCGCTAGAATCAATGCCTCAGGAAATACACTAAAAGCCTGCACAATCGTCGCCCCAAAAATCCCAGTCAGAATGTAAAATACCCCTGCGACTATTGCCGCTACATACCGCTTTTTAGGATTTGGGTGAGCTTCCTTACCGACACAAATAGCAGATGTTATCGTGGCAAGGTTAATTGCATAAGCTCCAAAAGGGGCTAATAGTGTTGTAGACACACCAGTCCATGCAATAAGTGGCGATACTGGCGTATCTTTATAATCTGAAGCTCTTAACACGGTCAGCCCAGGTAAATTCTGTGAGGCCATAGTCACAATAAATAACGGCACCGTAATACCAATAAACCCCTGCCAACTAAATACTGGTGTCACAAACTCGGGTTTGGTAACTGAAAAGTCCATGGGCTGAGGGCTAATTAAGCCTTGTTGATAAGCAATACTACACCCAACAACTAACGCTAAAATGACGGAATACCGAGCACTAAATTTCTGACTGATAATAAACACAAGAAACATCACAAGCACAAGTATCAGTTCTGATTGCATTGCAGCAAATGCATTAATACCAAAGTCTAACAATACACCTGAGAGCATTGCAGCTGCGAGAGATAGTGGAATCTTTTTCATCAACCGCTCAAATAGCCCACTAAAACCACTAATTGCGATCAAGAGTCCAGTAATAATAAAAGCGCCGATGGCTTCATTTAAACTGACTCCAGAGGCTCCAGTCACCAACATAGCAGCACCTGATGTTGACCATGCAGTGGTGATCGGTGTTTTATAACGTATCGACAGTGCGATACCCGATAGCCCCATACCTAGCCCCAGAGCTAATATCCATGAACTTATTTGTTGCTCAGAGGCACCCAAAGCTTGGGCAGCTTGAAATACGATTACAACTGAACTGGTAAAGCCAACTAACACAGTTACAAAACCAGCGTTAATTGCAGATAATGACATATCTTTAAATATATCAATCAGCGGATTAAGAACTTTATTTTTCATTTTCTAATTTACCATTATAAAAATGAAAAATGGGCACATACCCATTTTTCATTCAATTTTAGAACAAAGCTTAGCGACGTAAACCGTAATATTTAACAGTTGAAACTTTGCCTAATCACAACTACGAGACCAGCTTAGTTACTTGTTTTCCACCAGACCCCCAATTCTCAATTGCGACTTCATCAATCACCACTGTTGTATAACTTTCTGGCTTACCTAACACATCCCTTAAGACGCCAGCAACACCTTCAATTAAATCTGATTTTTGCTGCTTGGTTACACCCGACTCTGTAGGTGTTATTTTAATATTTACGTAAGGCATAAATTTATTCCTGATTTTGCTACATTTATCATGCTTTTATTGTTAACTCACAGATTAAGATTCGGCGTTCACGGTTGGGTAATCATGTTCATCCCACCAGGTTAAACCGCCGCTTAGCTCGACCACTTTGAAACCTAATTTAGCTAACTTCAGCGCACCATTAGTGGCTGCATTGCAACCTAATCCATCACAATAAGTTACGTATAATGTCGCGCTATCAAAATCACCTCGGTTGTCCTCAATAATTTGGCTATGAGGGTAATGGATAGCACCTTTAATGTGCTTTTTTGAATAGGCAACTTCACCTCTAACATCCAATACCACAACCTGTTTAGTTGATTTCATTGCCTCGTGAAGATCCCACGAGTCAATTTCAAACGCTAATTTATTTTCATAATAGTTAACCTGGTCCATAAGTTACGCTGCCTTCGATTGTTTTACTTTTAAAGCACTGTAAAAACCTTCACTGGCTTTAAGAAAGCGTTTATCTCTATCAGCATCAAAATAAGCACTCTCAGTTATTAGTTCATTATCAACATCACAAACTTCTAGATGAAACTTAGTCGGCCCCTCATAACCATAATAGTCTCGTGGTATTTCAATCATCTCAGCACGTTTTTGATCGTAACGAGAGTCTGCTGCGATGAAACGTAAACTAAAGGCATCTCGAGCCTCTAGTGGGCCTTCCTCAAGCGGTGCACTGCGATGTAATACATACTTGTCAAAAAGAATGACATCGCCTAACTCATAATCATCTTCAACCGAGAAATACTCTAATAATCGAGCGATACCACCAGAATTTAAAGGGTCATCACGCAGCGATACATAATCATCAAAATCAATACCACCTGACTTAATATGCTCATCCATACAGCGGAATACAGCGGGATCAATAAAGTCATACATAAATTCACCAGAAATAATGTCTCTTGGAACGTAGCACATACCACCACGCTGTTTTTTGCTGTCTATTTTATGCAAAGGAGCCCATAAAGTCGTACCGTTATCCTCTGCTCGGTTGAACCCGAAACTCTGTGACTCAATGTGCCAAGTAAAACCTTTATTGACCGCACCTGGTTTGCTTTGCTTCAAACTAAAGCCAACACCTTGGGTATAAAATAAGTCCTCCTGGCACAGCGACAACATGATATCCCTAAAGCTTTCATCGCCAATAAGCTCAAAAATCGTCTCATCACCGTTACATAGATCATATCTCAACTTATCAAACCCTTTTTGATAATGATCTGTCGGAGTTTCAAATTCGTCGTTCACTCTAGCACGTAAAAATTCAATCATTTCTTCAGAAAAGAATTGCTTTAAAACAACAAATCCTGTTCTTTGATAGTGCTCTATATGTTCTTGTGTTAGTTGGAAGTTGGGGTTTAATTTTTGCATTTTATATTCCTTTTAATAATGGTTTAGTTAAACAATTCACGCGATTTCTTTTAATAAATCAGATGGATAATCCGGATATTGAAAAATACGTTTGCGAGTAAACTGACCATAATGCAATTGATTAGGGTCCGACTTACATATCGCTTTGCGTTCAATAAGATGAGCAACAAACTGTTCAATCCAAGCCAACGTTGGCGGCTCAAATTGACAATCAATCAGGGAAAGCTTTCTAAGCGTCTCACTATGGTCATAAACCACATTTCTGGGACTGCGAGAGCTCCATAACTTACCTAATGCTAAATCTGAATCTGCGGTACCATCAAACGCCTCAAAGAGCTCACCGAAACTTTTACAAGTAGAGCGATTAAATTTAAATCCTTGCTTAACTAACGCTTGATACAACGACTTAATAGGGAAGTAATGTGGTGTGTCAACATGGAATACTCCCGACTTTTGGCGCTGCTGCAAAGACAACTTGATCACACATGAAGCTACAACATCAACAGGGCTGAGGTTTACCTGTTCATCAATATGAGTAGGCAATACACCAAGCTTTGCGGTTGCATTTAAGAACTGAATAAGTCTGTTAGCTGATGAGTTCCGTTGAAACTTTCCAGTTAAAGAATTCCCTGAAACATTACCGGTGCGATAAATGAAAGCAGGGTAGCCATCAATTATATGACTATTAACAATTTCCTCGGCTTCATATTTTGTTTTTTCATAGCCATTTTGAAATTCTTGACCAATGTTAAGCGAACTTTCTCTAAATCGCGTTTGCTCTTTACAAACTCCACAAACAGCTAGGGTTGACATATAATGAAGATCTTTCAACTTACCGTGCCGAGTAAAGTCAATAATCTGCTTTAATGGTACGATGTTAGCTTGCTGAAACTGCTGTAACGAGCCTACTAGACGAGTATCAGCAGCGAGGTGATATACTGCATCCACACTACTTTGTAACGCCTTGTAGCTATTTTCATCCAAACCAAAATTTGGCATCACAAGGTCACTTTCGATTACTTTTACTCTGTCCTGATACCTTTCCCATTGTTCTGCCTCAAAGTACCAACACCAGTTGTCATACAAACGTTGGTAAGCGCTTTCAGTGGCTGTTGCACGAACCAAACAGACCACTTCAGCATCACTCAATCGCATCAGCTGCTCAAGACAGTGAATGCCGATGAATCCGGTTGCTCCGGTTAAAATGACTTCTTTATAATCTCGGGGTTGCTCAGTTACCAATGATTCACTTAACTTTTCAGGGCAATAGTGAATAGCACCAGTACTTGTTCCCGACGTAGTTATTGATGGTTTGACGGTACTGCTATCAACAAGCAATCCTGTTAATAAAGCACGATAATTGTCTAAAAATGATGATATTTGTCGTTGCTGCTGTTGATTAGCGTTACCTGGATATGAAATATCGACAACGTATTGACCCAACATTTTCTGGATTGATACCTTGATCTCATGAAAGCGTAGATTGCTTGCCCCTCGACATGTGCCAATATCGATAGTACATGGTGTCAGCTTTAGTCGGTCATCATGTGGAAAATCAGTGTCTCCCAAGAAGTTAAAACAAATTGGTGACTGGTACAGAGCATCTGCATGTTGATGATGGTGAATTTGCCAACTTCGATGAACACCCAAATCAGCAACTGCATCAAAACTTGCTTTAGTATTCCTTAAGGTTTGCTCAAATAGCTGCTTGTTTACTGAAACATTTAATGGGAAGGTCGAAGTATGCCAACCAACTGTTCTCGATATATCTAATTGTGGATCAAATGACACTCGACCATGACTTTCAATGTCGATGCAAACTTGCTCGGTATCTTGTAAGCGGCCACACGTTTGAAACAATGCCCCTAAAAATAATAAATGTAAGGGTACATGCTGAGCAGCGGCTATAGATTCTAATTCGTCAGAGTGCTGTTTAGAAAAGACTAGCCAGTCTGTCTTTGCTTCACTTTCCGTATGTATTACTTTATCAATCAGTGGCGTTGAATGTGCGCTTGATGCTAACTTAGTTTCGATATTTTCTCGTGTAACCACTTCACCTTGTATGTGGTCAACCCAATCCCAAAATCCGCTTTGCACAGCGCTATCAGCGATTGCAACTCCGTCTTTCAAGTCACAATATATTTGCGTTACTTCATTGGTAATAATGCGCCATGAAATAACATCAACACAGATATGGTGGGCTACCAGCAACAAGTAACTTATACCTTCACCTGTAGAGAATAAATGCGCCTTAAAAACTGCTCCAGACTCTAAATGAATAGCACTTTGGATTAGTTTAGCCTGCTCAGTAATTGCTTCTTCATCATCGAGACTTATCATCGAGTGGGAAAATACGCTGTCGATCGCCAGAGGTAATGTTTTTGCGCTGTAGCCACCGTTTTCGTTTTGACTAAAAGCGGTTTTCAATAACTCATGCTGTTCACATATTTTAGTTATTGCGGTTTTCAGAAGCTCAGGTTCTAAGTCAGCTTCAACCTTAAAAATTACTGACTGATTATAAAGATCCGGATTAGCTAAATTTTCTTTAAAGAAAAAGTCTTGTGCTGCCGCGAAAACATCGCTAGAGGTCTTCTTAGTTGCGTTTTTACTCTTTTCTTGACGCTCTCTATTGCTAATAACACTACTAATAATGCCATCAATAGTCGGCATGTTGTTGAAATCGAAAGCTGTTATGGCAAAGCCCTTATACTGCAAATCGGCAACTAACTGCACAGAGTCAAGTGAATTTCCTCCAAGCTCAAAGAAATTTTCATGAACACCACAGCGTTGTGGCGCAATATGCTTGTAAAAAATGGGACTAATAGATTGAAATAATTTAAGATTTTCGCCGCTATACTGATTTTTTTCTGCACCGTGGCTGTCAATATTAGATGTTAAGTCTTCAACTAACTTGGCTTTTAATAACGCCTGAATGGCTTTGTTATCTGTTTTACCATTTTCATTACGCGGCATCTTATCTAATACATAAAATCGCTGAGGTATGGTATGTGCAGGCATAGCTTCACTGAGCATTGCTTTTATATCGTCACATGGCTTCGCAGGTGTGGTTATAGCTGCTAGCAACCAGTTTTTGTTTTCATGTTGTAAATAAGCAACAGATGCGGCAGAAACTGACAGCTGCTCTTTTAATGTATTCTCGATACTCTCAAGCTCAACTCGATAGCCATTGATTTTTACTTGGCGGTCAATTCGGCCAATAAAACTGGCCATTCCGCTTTCATCTAATGAGACGTAATCCCCTGTTTTATAACAACGTACAGTGCCAGTTTGTGTCTCAATATTTATAAATCGTGCACTTGTTTCTTCCACTCTATTGCGGTAACCCTGTGCTACCGATGGACCAGCAATTAATAACTCACCTCTCACATTACTGGACTTGAATTTTCCATCATCACATTTGACAAAAAAGCAGGTATCACCAAATGGAGAACCAATAGGGATGACATCATCAGAGAAGCTATTAATATGCTCTATACTAGTTAACTCGATTGCAGAAACCCCAACTGTTGCTTCGGTTGGTCCATAGTGATTGAACACCCGTTTTGCTATTTGATTCTCCAATACATCCCGTGCAGTGCGCTTTTGCAGAGGCTCACCACCAAAAATAATGTACTCAAGACTTGGTAATATCTCAGTTTGATTCGTGAAGCTCTGAATAACAGCAGACCAATGCGAAGGCGTGATTTTAATAAAATCAATATCTTGCTCACGAAGGTAGGTTATTAATTTTCGCGGATCTTTACGCGTATATTGATCTATCAAATGTAAGCAGCCACCGTGATAAAGTGACAAGAACAAAGAAGTATTTCCCAGATCAGCAGCTAATGTGCTCAAATGTCCAAAGTTCAGTGGTGCTTTTACTTCTGTTAGCGCCGAAATACTTTGACTATAGTGATGAATATTACCGTGACTGACTTTCACTCCTTTGGGCTTACCTGTTGAACCCGAAGTAAATAGTACATAGGCAATATCATTCGATGATAGCTCAGGCAGGTCAACATGTTTACCTGTCGCATTCAACAGCTGCTCAACTGTGTAAGCTTCAATGGTTTCGCTCAGTGAAGAAGCTTCAGCATGTGCGATAATCGTATAATCCGGCTGAATATCTGATAAATGTTTTAGTAATTCGGCAGTACTTTGAGTTTGTTCAACAACTGTATAAGCAGCTCCCGCTAGCATAGTTGCCAACATACTTACTATCGTATTTACGCCTCTATCTGAGCATATTGCGATAACATCGCCACGCTTGATACCTAAGCGAATCAAATTGTCAGCTACAACCTTCGATTGCTGGTACAGTTGAGCATAAGAAAGCTGTTCTTCACCTGCAACCACAGCCACCCTATCCTGATGTTTTAGCGCATTATTAAAAAAGGCTTTTACTATCATGGTAGTTACCTCTCCCCTAAAGAGATGTTAATACCTCAATGCTCGGTCTATTTGGCTTTTATGAATAAAATGGCATGAGGTATTTTATTTACACGACTTCAATTAAATATCCTTATAAAGAGCCGGCTAAGGCCCTTTATTTTTACTTTGCAATTACACAGGCTCAGTCAACCTGATGACCATGAGCAATAAATGCTTGCTTAGTTGGCTCGTGATCAAACATCCGCATTTTCTCAACAGCTTCAACAAGCTGTAGCGTTGTCTTTTGGATATAGCTATTCATTCTGGCCATATACTCTTCATGAGTGTCATCCAAAATTGTTTGCGTTTCTTGCTCTGAAAAGCCTGCCGCTAGTAGCACTTTGCGATCAAAGTCGCGCGTTTCATCACCCTTGAGATATTCGTCAATATATGCAGGGAGGAACTGTCCGATTTCAACTTTCACTTCTTCTGGAAGCTTAGGCCAGTAGTTCGTTGTAGCTGTCATGAAGAAGCTAGCGTGGCGACCTTCATCCGCAACGTGATCACTCATAACCTGGTTAAACGTTTCTGTAGTATTTTTTTCGTCACCAATAGCCAATAAATCTTTGGTTAGCGTATGCTCGGCTAATGTCACAGAAATGAGTTGAAAATGATTATGAATTTCGGGGCGTAAAACTTTATAGGCATTTCTAACTGCATCAAGGTTGCCGTTAGAGTGCGGAACTTCAAGCGGCTCTATCTTATTTTGCTCTTTCATCTGCATAATAAAGTCAAGTGCAACATAAGCGTGATAACCCTCATCAATTACTACAGCAAGTGCTTCTCGCTTGGTTACATCACTAAAGCCTTCAATTACGTTATTTACAATATTTAAAGAACAATCAATTACGAAACGGGTCTCTAGTAAACCAATGTCATACATGTACTGATAAGCTGATTGTGCAAGAATATAGCCTATAGTCTCTTCACCTTTACTAATGACTAATGGGTGGCTAACTAGTGGCTGCCTTGAAGGGGGGAAAATATATTCATCGCTATCAAAGCTAGGCACAATAATACGGTCTGTGGTGCGAACTGTAGCTTTGCGATACCAATGCTTGATATTGTTAGTCTCTTTCTTGATATTCTCGACGTTCGGTAAAATCTTCGTTGCTAAATTACTCATTTATAGCTCCTTTAAACTTAAGTTAATTCCAGTAAATTAAAAATGTTTCTGTAGTTGTTCAGCGATAGTTTCAGCAAGCGCTTTGGCAAAGCCTTTAATATCTTCTTCGCTATGAGCATCGGTAAGAAAAATCGGCTCTTCTAGACTAGGAGCCATTAGATACCCCTTTTCGCGCATGACTAAATGCGTGTTCTTGAATACGTCATATTCTTGCTGTTTAACATCTGAGTAACTTTTCATATCAGCTTCAGAACGGCGAAATGCGATGCCGGAGAGCGCGCCAAAGCGGGTAAAGTGAAAAGGAATATCGAATTTCGCGAAGTGCGTTTTTATTTCTGACTCAAGCAATTTACCTTTAGCATCCATTTTTTCGTAAAAGCCTGGTTGAGCCATAATATCTAGTGCAGCATTACCTGCACTCATAGTAATAGGGTTTCCTGCAAACGTACCTGACTGAAAAACTTTGTTGCCGATCTCAACCAGCTTCATAAACTTCTCTTTGCCACCGTAAGCACCAACAGGAGCACCACCACCAATGATCTTTCCAAAAGTAGTGAGATCAGGATCCACATCAAGTAACTCAGAAACGCCACCAAAGCGGAAACGGAACCCTGTAACCACCTCATCAAAGATAAAAAGTGAACCATAATCGTTACAAAGTTGACGGATATTTTGGTGAAAGCCTTGTTGCGGTTTAACAAAGCCCATATTTGTAGCGAAAGGCTCAACGATCACAGCTGCAATCTGATCTCCGTGTGTCTCAAAGATCTCTCTGAGTTGCTCGGAGTTGTTGTACTCGCACAATAGAACGTTATGCTCAGCGACCCCATTAGTAGTTCCTTTAGTTGCAACTCCCTCATTTCCTTCAGGTTGAGCTAGCAACGCATCCGCGTGACCATGGTAAGAACCAACAAACTTAAGAAATAGCTTTCGATTGGTGTAAGCTCTTGCAATTCGTAGTGCAGTCATGACAGCCTCACTACCACTTACTACAAAGCGCAGCTTATCGATAGCACTAGTACTATCAACGATCTTTTTAGCTAACTGCTGTTCGATTTCGGTAGATAAACCAACTACCAGCCCCTTATCAAGTTGTTCAGATACTGCATTTGATATCTCTGTACGTGAATGACCGAGATAAATAGCACCAAAGCCACTTAAAAAGTCGGTATATTCTCTACCATCAACATCAATTATCTTGCTCCCCTTAGCTGACTCCAAAATGATTGGACTACCGCCAACTAATGAGAAAGTTCTCATTGGTGAGCTCACGCCATTAGGTATTACCTCATTTGCAGCTGCAAATATTCTCTCTGAGTTTTTCATGATATTTCTCGACTAATGTTAAAAATTATTCATCTACCAGCAATCCGCTTTGAGAATAAAATTGCCGTAAATAAGCTTCTGCGGTGATTATTCGTGTGTAGTCGATTTTAAACAACTGCAAAAAGTTACACTTTACTTACCTTTAGTGATTTTTATTTAATAAAGGAGCAACTGACTTAATTTATTTAATAAAGAAACAACATTTCCAGATAGGAAAATAGTGAATATGACGAACCTTCCTCTCACAACAGCCACTGTTTTATTTAGTAGCCTTTGGTCAGTCTCAACATCTGCGGAAGCCGCTAACCACTTATATGGGCTGATTAACATTGCATTGGAACAAAGCACACCTAGCTCAGCTTTAGAGCACAAAATTAGTAGCAAAGCATCAAGGTTTGGCATCAAGGGTGAGCGACAACTAGAACATAAAGTTATCATTAATTACAAAATTGAATATGGTGTTAACTTGAATGGAGAAAGAACCAGCTTAAGAGAACATATTGTGTTGCTCAACACTGAACATGGAAATATAAAGTTGGGCTATAGCAACACCCCATTTAAGCTATCACAAGGCAAAGTAGATATATTCAACGATGTGGTCGATATGAAATTATTGCTACCCGGAGATAATGTCACTGAGCTTTTGCACTATCAATCGCCCACTTTTGACAATTGGCGGCTAAACATAGCTTACATAGCTAATGGTAACGATCAGTATGAAACCCATGCCACCTCAAGTAGTTTACAATACCAAAATGATAACCTTTATTTTGCTATCGCTTATGAAAATGGTGTGACAGAGCAAGAATTAATCAGGGTATCAACATCATATAATTACGATGCGTGGCAACTTGGCTACTTATACCAAGCACAGTTAAACAACAATCTTGGTAATCGAAAAAATTCGGGCCATTTAATTAGCGCAAGCTACAAGCTCAACTCAGCTCTATTTAAAGGACAGTATATAAGCTCTAGTTATACTAGCGGCAATAAAGGATTTTATGGAATATCAGGCGTGCCAATGCACAGTATCACCTTAGGGCTGGACTATAGCTTGCAGCAGCATACAACATGGTATAGCTATTTCGCTTATGGGCGCTCCGACGACACAAACCAAGTAAGTGATAATGATAAAAGAACAATTATAGGTATGGGGCTAAAAACGCTGTTTTAGTCTCTACTGACGAAAGAGTAATGTCATTACTTCAAAACATTACTCGAACAAAAGTTGAACCTCTAGCCCAGCTTTTACTATTTACACGCTAAGTCTTTGCCTTACATACAGCAGCATTTTAAGGCAAAACCTAGTATCATTGTGACAAATTTTCACAAGATTGTAATTGGTAGGAAAATCATGCAAGCCGTTATCGAAAAGCTTAATGAAAACCTCAAGATCGTATACCGGCAAGCGCTGGATGCGGATAAAAAACTCGATGAATTGCAGCAGCAAGGTCACGGTAAGTTTAAGGCGCTATTTACGGAAGATGCCGGGTTTACGTTTGAAGCAAAACGCTTTAAACCTTATGTATTGGATGTTGCAGCCGACGTTGAAGGTCTATCGAAAACTGAAGAAATTGACGAGCAAAAACTCGCATTGGTTGTTAAAAAGTTACAATCATTACTACAGTTGCTAGCTACTTTTAAGTAGCCAACTCCTTAGTTAAGCACGCAGCTGGGTCGCTGCGTGCAGACTTTTCAGTGCAAACATCAACTGTTCAGCCTGTTTTCTTCATTAAGTCATCCTCAAACCAGTCAGTTAAAAGACGCTTTTCATAATAAAAAGGTTCATCTAAGCCCACTTTGACTCTGTCCATAAATGACATATCTTTTAGTTTGACGCCGCTCTCTTCTGCGATGCTGTTACCTGATTTATCCGTGAGCTTATAGCTAATTTCAAAACGAGGGAAATGAATTGGCTTAATCACACGAATGTCTGTCATGCCATAATGTACATCACCAGCTAAATCAATCTCATCAAAGTGAATAGCTAATTTATGCCCTGCAGGTAGCTTCTCTGCTAGCTTTTCTAAATGTTTGGTAAGTTGTTTTTCCACTCGCTTATGGAACGAGCCACGCGTCTCATTTCCCGGTCTAACATCGCGATACTCTTTAAAGTCCTTCCAAGTTACAGCAACTTCACCAGCATTCACAAATAGAGGGGTCATTAATAAAGCAAGTATTGCAATTAGTGTTTTCATATTTGGATCTCCTTCAAGCTCTGTGTTTACCTTACTCCTCAAAGATATGAAGTAAAGCAAGATCACACCCTTTTACGCAGTGTGACATTTGACTACATTTACATAACCTACCTAAAACTATACACAAAAGTTAGTTAGCTAGCCGAATGAAGAAACTAAGTTCACTAATACTATTCCACTCTAGATCAATGCTTCTCAAAACAGTGTAGATTTTTGGAGCTATTAAAAACAAAGTTAAAGCACGCTTAAGGAATCACAACTGCTAGCGCTCAAGTTGCCACTCTGCCAGCTTTCAAGTTAGCTATAGTTAGTAAGACCGAGGTTAAGGTAAATCGTTCTCAACCGGATGTAATCAAAGTAATGTCTTTACGACTACAAGCAATCGAGTAGCTCTATCTCTACGCTCTTTGATCTCCCCATCAAGCCACAGCTATTTACCCTGCATGATGCTCCCACTCAATAGAAGAAAGTAAATATTTTACATTGATTATCAAATACTCTTTTCAATTACCACCTTATGGTTTTCTTTATATAAATCAGTTACTTATCTTAACTTTAATTTATAAAACCATGAAAAGTAACAATATTTACCATCAATGTATTTATAGTGAACCTCAACTTTTCTAATCCAGCTGCCTACTTCCTTTAACATGGGGCAGTAAAAGAAAGTAATACAAAACTTTGCAGCGCACTTTTTCCACTCTAAAAAATAACACATGGGCGTTAAATCGATACCCCACTTTATCCCCCTAAATTGATGGCGCTTTAGCAAATTTCAGACACAAAAAAACCCTAACATCAATCTGTTAGGGTTTTCTAAAGCGTGTAGTGCTTAGGAGGTGATGTTTATTACATCATGCCGCCCATTCCACCCATTCCGCCCATGCCACCCATATCTGGAGCAGCAGGTTCTTCTTTCGGAATTTCAGCAACCATCGCTTCTGTAGTGATCATAAGACCTGCTACTGATGCTGCGAACTGTAGTGCAGAACGCGTTACTTTAGTTGGGTCTAGGATACCCATTTCAATCATGTCGCTGTATTCGCCAGTTGCAGCGTTGTAACCGTAGTTACCTTCGCCAGCTTTAACTGCGTTAACCACAACTGATGCTTCGTCACCTGCGTTTGAAACGATTTGACGAAGTGGTGCTTCCATCGCACGAAGTGCCACTTTAATACCGTGGTTTTGGTCTTCGTTGTCACCAGTTAGCGACTCAATCTTGCTCGCTACACGAACTAGTGCAACACCACCACCTGGTACTACACCTTCTTCAACCGCTGCGCGAGTTGCGTGTAGTGCATCTTCAACGCGGTCTTTCTTCTCTTTCATTTCAACTTCAGTTGCTGCGCCAACTTTGATTACTGCAACACCGCCTGCAAGTTTTGCCATGCGCTCTTGTAGCTTCTCTTTGTCGTAGTCAGAAGTTGCTTCTTCGATTTGTGCTTTGATCTGTGATACGCGACCATCGATTGCTTCTTGCTCGCCTGCACCGTCGATGATTGTTGTGTCATCTTTAGTGATAACCACGCGCTTAGCTGTACCTAGGTCTTCAACTGTTGCTTTTTCAAGCTCAAGGCCAATCTCCTCAGAGATAACTGTACCACCAGTCAAGATTGCGATGTCTTGTAGCATCGCTTTACGGCGGTCACCAAAGCCAGGCGCTTTAACCGCTGCAACCTTCACGATACCACGCATGTTGTTTACAACCAGAGTTGCTAGCGCTTCACCTTCAAGGTCTTCTGCAATAATTAGTAGCGGCTTGCTTGTTTTAGCAACTGCTTCTAATGTAGGTAGAAGTTCACGAATGTTTGAGATCTTCTTGTCTACTAGAAGGATGTGTGGATTATCTAGCTCAACTTGGCCTTTTTCAGCGTTGTTGATGAAATATGGTGATAGGTAGCCACGGTCAAACTGCATACCTTCAACTACATCTAGTTCGTTCTGTAGTGACTGACCTTCTTCCACAGTGATAACACCAGACTCACGACCTACTTTTTCCATTGCTTCAGCAATGATGTCACCGATCTCTTTATCAGAGTTAGCTGAAATAGTACCAACCTGTGCAATCGCTTTTGCGTCTGAACAAGGTACTGAAAGCGTTTTTAACTCTTCAACTGCAGCGATAACTGCTTTGTCGATACCACGCTTAAGGTCCATTGGGTTCATACCCGCAGCAACTGACTTAAGACCTTCATTCACGATAGCTTGCGCAAGTACCGTTGCAGTAGTTGTACCGTCACCCGCCGCGTCATTTGCTTTAGACGCAACTTCTTTAACCATCTGTGCGCCCATGTTCTCGAACTTATCTTCAAGCTCGATCTCTTTCGCAACAGATACGCCGTCTTTAGTGATAGTTGGTGCACCGAATGACTTTTCTAAAACAACGTTACGGCCTTTAGGACCTAGTGTTACTTTTACTGCGTCTGCTAGTACGTTTACGCCTTTTAGCATTTTTGTACGAGCGTCACCTGCAAAACGAACTTCTTTAGCTGCCATGTTATAAATTCCTCTTAAATTCTGTTGTCGATTAAACTAAAAAGTATTAATTATTCTACGATGCCTAAGATGTTATCTTCGCGCATGATCAGGTACTCTTGACCTTCGATCTTCTCAGTTTTTTCGATGTAAGAGCCGAACAACACTGTGTCGCCAGCTTTTACTTGTAGTGCTTTAGTTTCACCATTGTCCAACACGCGGCCGTTGCCTACTGCAACCACTTCACCACGTGAAGACTTTTCAGCTGCAGAACCAGTTAACACAATGCCGCCAGCTGACTTTGTTTCTTCTTCAAGACGCTTAACAATGACGCGATCATGTAAAGGACGAATGTTCATTTATATAGTTCTCCTAACAGTTTCTGAACAATGACAGAAATAATGCTTTTTTAAGGCGGTGTTACATCCACAGGTTGTGGTTAACACACGCAATTTTAATTGCTTTCATTTATGGGGATGGGCAAATTAAAACCCAAGAGAAAAAACCAAAAAAATTTAGTCTTTTCTTTCGTATTCACCTTCAATCGTTGTTGAAGAATTTCTACCCGATTGATTTTTAAATGGATCTCTAATTTCTTCCTGCTGATCCGGACGTTCGTCGCGTGATTGGTTAGCAAACGGTGACTGACCTGAGTGCATGCCTGTTTGCACTCTTACGGTGGCATGAGCTAAAAGCGACTGCGCCAGCTTTTTTCTAACGGCTGGGGTTAACAGTAAAAAGCCTAATACATCGGTCATGATCCCAGGCGTCATCAATAGCACACCTGCAATGATCACACACAAACCGGTAAATAAATCTTGTGCAGGCAATTGCCCACGAGACATCTGTTGCTGTACGTTGACATAAGCGCCAAGACCCTGCTGTTTAACCAGTCTTGCCCCTAAAATGGCGGTACCAATTACAAGCGCAATGGTAGCAAAACCGCCTATCACCTCGCTGACTTGGATCAGCAAAGCAATTTCAATAATCGGAATAGCGATAAATAAAATAAATAAGAATCTAAACATACTTTCTCCAAATCTACGAAAGATAAATATGGGTGCTAAGGTCTTAATTCAAGCGATACAAGTAAGACGCTTTAGAAAAGAGGAGCTATCCGCTAAGATGCCATTACTAACCCTAAAATGGAAATGACAATGGGCGTAAGATATAAACTCGTCTTATCTACATGCGATTCAGTTGCAGAAGCGCGTAAAATTGCGACGCAACTTGTAGAGCAAAAACTTGCAGCTTGTGTGAACCTAATCCCAGCAGTGGAATCTATTTATGTTTGGGAAGGTCAGGTTGAACATGCACAAGAGACCAAGCTGTTAATCAAGACAAAATCCGAAAAACTAGAGCAAGTGATGACCACTATTCGTGAACTACACAGTTATGATGTCCCAGAAATTCAAGTTGTGGACGTCACCAGTGGCAACTTAGCTTATTTCAAATGGATGGACGAGGTATTATTGTAATGCGACTCTTAGTAGTTCTTTTCTCATTGCTGATGTGGTTTCCCGCACAAGCAAACAATGCGGTGTTAGACAGCTTACTGGCTCCTAAACAACAGACTTTTTTACCAGTAACAGAAGCATTCAAGTTCGATTTTGACCAGCAAGGCAACACCTTGTTTGTAGGTTGGGACATCGCCGACGGCTATTACTTATATAAGAAGAATCTTCAAATTATCGCTAAACAAGCCGACATCCAAGTGCCGGAGCTTGAACCAGGAAAGATGATTGAAGATGAGTTTTTTGGTCGCACTGAAGTCTACTTCAATAACTTATCTGTTATCTCTAAGCTCAGTAATATCGAGCAAGGTGCAATCGTAAAAATACGCTATCAAGGCTGCGCCGAAGCTGGACTTTGCTATCCGCCAGAAATTGTAGAAGTGCCGTTAAGCACGATTGCGGGAGAAAAGCCAAAGGCCACGTCAACCAAAGCTCCTGAAACAAAAGCAGAAGCTAAAAGCGAAAGCACCTCTGTGGATAACGATAATTTGTCTTTCACTGAGCAGCTAATGCAACGCAGCTTACTTGCGAATATTTTGACGTTCTTTGGCCTGGGTATTGGCCTTGCGTTTACCCCTTGTGTATTCCCGATGTTCCCTATTTTGTCGAGCCTCATCGCCGGTCAACAAGGCCTTTCGACTAAAAAAGCCTTCAGTCTATCTTTTGTTTATGTGCAAGGTATGGCGGTCACTTACGCAGCGCTTGGGTTAGTCGTTGCGTATTTCGGCGGCCAAATTCAAGGCTACTTGCAGCATCCTGCGGTACTTATCAGCTTTAGTATATTGTTCGTCGCACTCGCGCTATCTATGTTTGGGGTTTACGAAATTCGTTTACCTAGCGGCATGATGGATAAACTCACTCAGCTCAGTAACAAGCAAAAAGGCGGCAATTACTGGGGTGTATTCATAATGGGTGTGCTATCTGGACTTATTGCATCGCCCTGCACCACAGCTCCACTTTCTGGTGCGCTATTATTTGTCGCGCAAAGTGGTGACTATGTGGTGGGCGCGGTAACACTATACGCACTTAGCTTGGGCATGGGCTTACCGCTATTACTGCTAGGTACCTCAGGTGGAAAATTATTGCCAAAAGCAGGAGGCTGGATGGATCAGGTCAAAACGCTATTTGGTTTTGTGATGCTCTTCGTACCGCTTATCCTTCTAGAGCGTATACTCGATGCGACAGTGATTATCTCACTGGCCGGTGGCCTCGCCGTAGCGACAGCACTCTACTTGCATTATTGGCAAAGCCAATTACAGGCAGGCAAAGGTAAAACCACATTGTGGGGTTTTGCGATCACCCTGTTTATTGTTGGCTTATATGCATTAAAAACAAGCCTGTTTCCAGCACCTGCAGCTATTGTAAGTACTACATCGACTCAAGCCGAGGTCGTTACGGGAGAGCAGAAGTTTAGGTTACTACCTGACTTAGCTGCACTCAAAGTCGCCGTTGCTGAGGCCAATGCCAAAGGCAAAGTGCCTATCGTTGATTTATATGCTGATTGGTGTGTGGCCTGTAAAGAGTTTGAGAAATACACTTTCCCAAAACCTGAAGTACAAGCACAGTTCAAAGATTACGAGCTATTAAAGCTCGACTTGACCAAAGCCAATGACAACACTCAAGAGATCATGGAGGCATTTACGGTGTTTGGTTTACCGACTATTTTAATCTTTGATAGCCAAGGTAATGAGATGCCAACACACCGCATCACAGGCTTCTTAGACGCAAAAGACTTTGCTGCCCACCTAGAAAAGGCCAAGCAGGACGCAAAGTAACCATTTTAGGGGCAAACTTGTTTGCCCCTCTACCCTTCTCATTAGACCAGTATTTTGCTGCTATTTACCTCGAACTCTCTATAATACTCCACGAAATGGAGAAATATTTGCTATTTGCTGGAATTCGGCTTAAGTTAACAAGCCATACAGTCTAAATTTTTGGCTAATGCTTTAGTTAAAGGAAGTTCGCGTAATATGTCTGCAAAATTAAAGATTTTATTAGTAAACGGCCCTAATTTAAATATGCTAGGTCGCCGTGAGCCGCACAAGTACGGCACGCAGACTCTCAACGAAATTGTTGACGCATTAACTGAATATGCAGAAGCACAGCAAGTCAGCTTGTCACACATTCAAAGTAATAGTGAAGCGCAGCTAATCGAGGCTATTCACGCTCAATATGAACAATGTGATGCGATTATCATTAATCCCGCCGCATTTACTCATACAAGCATTGCCCTTCGAGACGCTTTACTCAGTGTGGACATCCCTTTTTATGAAGTACACATCACCAATGTGTACGCCAGAGAGCCATTTCGTCACAAATCTTATTTTTCTGATGTGGCGGAAGGCGTGATATGTGGATTAGGCGCGTTGGGCTATCGCGCTGCATTTGATGCAGCGTTAGCGCAATTGCGAAAACAAAATAACTCAAATTAACTAACAGGCGGGTCATTGTATGGATATTCGCAAGATCAAAAAACTTATCGAGCTAGTAGAAGAATCAGGTATTGCAGAGCTAGAAATCACTGAGGGTGAAGAGTCAGTACGTATCAATCGCCACAGCAGCGCACCAGTTTATGCACAACCTCAACAATACATGGCAGCACCAGCGGCGGCTCCTGCAGCACCAGCGGCGGCTCCTGCAGCACCAGCGGCGGCTCCTGCAGCAGTAGAAGCAGCACCAGCAGAAAGCAGCGCACCAGCAGGTCACCAAGTTAAGTCTCCTATGGTTGGTACTTTCTACACAGCTTCTTCTCCAACAGCAGCGGCATACGTTGAAGTAGGTTCAAAAGTAAATGTTGGCGACACACTTTGTATCGTTGAAGCCATGAAGATGATGAACCAGATCGAATCAGATAAAGCTGGTGTAGTTAAAGCAATCCTAGTTGAAAACGGTGAGCCAGTAGAATTCGACCAACCGCTATTCATCATCGAATAATTACGCAGAAGGTCAACGTTATGTTAGATAAAGTAGTCATTGCAAACCGAGGTGAAATTGCACTTCGTGTATTGCGTGCCTGCAAGGAGCTAGGTATTAAGACGGTTGCTGTACACTCAACAGCTGACCGTGACCTAAAACATGTTCTTCTTGCGGATGAAACCATTTGTATCGGAAAACCTGCGGCAAGCGAAAGCTACCTTGATATTCCTCGTATTATCGCGGCGGCAGAAGTCACAGACGCGGTTGCTATTCACCCAGGTTACGGTTTCCTTTCTGAAAATGCCGACTTTGCTGACCAAGTTGAGCAAAGTGGCTTTATCTTTATCGGTCCAAAAGGCGACACTATTCGTCTAATGGGTGATAAAGTTTCTGCTATTGAAGCAATGAGAAAAGCTGGTGTTCCTTGTGTTCCTGGTTCTGATGGCCCGTTAACAGAAGATAACGATCGCAACATGCAGATTGCCAAGCGTATTGGTTACCCTGTTATCATCAAAGCCGCAGGTGGCGGTGGTGGTCGTGGTATGCGCGTCGTTCGTAGCGAGAAAGAGCTTGTTGACTCGATTGCGTTGACGCAACAAGAAGCCAAGCAGTTCTTTGGTAATGGCATGGTTTATATGGAGAAATTTCTAGAAAATCCACGCCATATCGAAGTGCAAGTACTTGCTGACGGTCAAGGCAATGCAATCCATTTAGGTGAGCGTGACTGTTCAATGCAGCGTCGTCACCAAAAAGTAGTGGAAGAAGCACCTGCACCAGGGATCACAGCTGAAATGCGTAAATACATTGGTGATCGCTGTACTCGTGCATGTATCGAGATTGGTTATCGCGGTGCTGGTACGTTTGAATTCTTATACGAAAACGGCGAGTTCTACTTCATTGAAATGAACACCCGTATTCAGGTTGAGCACCCAGTAACAGAAATGGTCACTGGCGTAGACTTAATCAAAGAGCAACTTAAGATTGCTGCTGGTCAACCGCTTTCTATCACACAAGAAGACGTGGTGATCCGTGGTCACGCGATCGAGTGCCGTATTAACGCAGAAGACCCAGAGAGCTTTATCCCTTCACCGGGTAAAATCACACGCTTCCACCCAGCAGGTGGCCTTGGGATCCGTTGGGACAGCCATATTTACGCTGATTACACAGTACCGCCACATTACGACTCAATGATCGGTAAGTTAATCACTTATGGTGAGAACCGTGATGTTGCAATCGCTCGTGCTAAAAACGCACTAAATGAGCTAGTAATTGACGGGATTAAAACCAATACCCCGCTTCACAAGAAGATCTTGTCAGACGAGAACTTCCAAAACGGTGGCACGAATATCCACTACCTAGAGAAAAAACTAGGCATGCACCAATAACCTAATTCGTTCTCCTAAAAGAGGCCGGCTAATTACCGGCTTCTTTTATCTCTGCCCTACTACCAACGAACGTTACTGCTTGCTCATCTTGTATTTACAGCAAAAATCCAACCCGAATTCTAAGTGACTCTATTTTTTTTACACTGTAAAACCAGACCAATACCTACCTCGCCATTTTAATGATCCGAACAGCTCAACACCCTAACCGCTACAACATTGGCTTAATATTGAGCGATCAATCCATTAGTCCCGACTTTTTCACGTTTTAATAGTGACAAGCCTGTTAAAAATTTTTATACTGCCTGCGCTTTCAGTGATTTACCTTTAAATTACTACAGCAGATGGCCCTATAGCTCAGTTGGGTAAACTTTCAAAGAAAGTTTACGTCGAGGAAGCGAAGGGATATTAGCGCAGCGACCTTGAGCGTTGAATCCGAGACCGGAACCAAGCTTCATGGACGAATATAACGCGCAAAAACACAAAATGGCCCTATAGCTCAGTTGGTTAGAGCGCACGACTCATAATCGTTAGGTCCCTGGTTCGAGTCCAGGTGGGGCCACCATTTGCTAAACTTCCAGTTAATCCTTCATTTAAAATTATTTATATAGACACTTAGTATTGAATTAGGTACATAATTAGTTGTTTATGAAAATAATAAAGTAAATGTAAGGATCTATATGTTTCGCCTAATCTTACTCTCAATAACTCTACTATGCCTATCTGGATGCGCCACTTATGAACTTAAAACGGCAAACCTGAATAGTAACGCCCCTCTACCTCAGCAACATGGCATGGTGTCTGTTGAAGTAATTAACAATGTAGATAGACTAGCTCCTTTACACAAAGGTTGGTCCGAGCTCATAGTGCTTAGGCTAGACAATCGTGATGCATTAAAACAGGCCGCTATCGAAGAGGCAAAAGCAAAAGCCGTACAAAAAAACAAAGCGTTTGATGAAAGTAAAGTAGAGTGGGATCCGGACGTTTACACTTTAACACCTCACTCCCGAGGGCTCATAGAAAGTCAAGTATTCGTTGGATCATTGCCTGAAGGAGAGTATGTTGTTGCTTCACTTTATAGCTTCTTTAGTAATGGTGAAATCATGTCTTGGATTTCAATGCCTGTAAATTATTTAGCAGGTAAATTCGAGATAAAACAAAATACTACCACCAACCTTGGCTCTATCGCTTTTCAACCGTTAAAAAGCATAAAAGAAAAGTCCTTCTGGGATTCAACTTCTAGCAATAAAGCATTCGTTACTCGATTAGATCAAGCTATCAATATGAGTGATTTTATCAAACATCATTACCCAGTAGCCTCCCAACAATTACACGCGAACAAAGAATTACAATGGCAAAATGACGAGTTTGACTCCTTGCGCTCCTCCCTTGCACAACTTGTCCGCGAAAATGCCTTCCCTAGTAGTCATTTTGCCTTAAATAAATTTGGTAAAGCTATCATCACTTCAAGGTTTGGACAGGCCAGAATTCTAAATCACAAGGGTACATGGGATGCTGTAAATCTACCAACCAATATTCAATTGCTTAGCGCCATTGAATTGAACCAAGGGATCGCTTTGGCAGGTGAAAAAGGCGAGCTTTATTACTCAGATAGTAACTTAAAAAATTGGCGCCAGATCAAACCTGTTGAAACTGATCAGGCAATTGTATGGATGGCAAATAATGGGAACCAATCATTTGCGTTAACCGCATCAGCAAAGCAATATACTGTTTACCAATTCTTTGATATTAAAGATAAGTGGAATCAAATTGGTCAATACAAAAGAAAGAATAGCAATGATTGGTTGGTACAAAATGGTGGTATATTTCCATTCTTTAATAGTAATAACCAATTAAACATCCTAAACGACAATAAATTACATGTATATCAACAAGCAACTAATACATGGAGTATGGAAAAAGCACTCGAATTAAAGGAGTTGATACAACTTCCTGGTAGCGAATTGCTCGCAATCGAGGTAAGTCAATGGGACGGTGTAGGTGATACTGTCTATAAGCTAACACCTGAATCTGAATGGGTAGTAGTGAAGAAAAATGCTAACAACCTGTTCGGTAATGATAATGTAGAACTGAGCTTGCCGGTGGTGAGAAAAGACCATTCATTGATAAACATTGCTTACTACAAGGAACATAAAAACGCTAAGTCCGAACTGAGAGTCATGTATGCAAGTAGCGATAATCCTAAACAATGGATAGCAAAAGGTAAAGCAAGCAAAAGTTGCACTCAAACTCTGCCAAAAATCAGCTATGACAAAACATTATATGTTATGTGTGAGCGGGGGCAAATAAAGGCAACTGATGATTTAGGTTATACTTGGTACAGCGTCTTAGATGTAAATATCGACAAGATGCAAAACGAATTCGAAACCTTACTTAATGCATTAGAGAAGGTAGAGCAGAATAAAGAAAATTAATACTATCAATAGCCCTGTTTATTTTTAAACCGGGCTATTGGCAAAGGTATTTTCCTACTGAATTGTTGATAGTGCCATGTGAAAAGTTCAAAAAATAGGCGTTGGCAGCTCTACATTCTGCAAATCAAAAATAGTTTTTGCAAAAAAGCGAACGCTTACTCTGCAATTTAAAACGGTAAATTATGATTAGCCAGCAACAATATCCGGCATTTCAAGAACACCAAAATGAGGCTAGAAAATAGTAGATTCTTCCACGCCCCATAACTTACAACTGGAAAAGTCATAAGCGCATAAAGCTTTTTACCTAATGTTGGCGAATAGAAATGATTTTCCCATATCAACATGCTGTCCACTTCCTCTCTAATAACTAGAACCTCGACCCACTTGAACTCCATTCATCTAACGTTGGCAAAACTCTAAGCATTTATATTCACTTCACATACCAATCCTGATAGTAGTTGCAGTAATTAGATAGTTGCTAAAACCAGAAAAATCAAAAAGTTGCATTAAATTACACTTACCTTATATTGGAACTGAATGAAAAACAAACAAAACTGTAAAGGAAAAACTATGGTTATATTCAACACTCGACTACTTGCGATGGTATTGGCTTGTAGTTCCACTTCCGCTTTGGCTACTCAGGTATTTTATGATCAGGATGGTGCGGGAGATCATTCCCAGTATCAGGGCGCACCTGTTGAGTTTATCTCAGCTCGTGCAGGCACAACTGAGTACTTTAATGCGCTCACAGGCGGCTTAGCGGTGGATGAGTGCCATCAATTTGAAGTGGTTAATACACAAACTGGCGATTTGATTGCTCCTCTCACATTCAACGCGCCTTTTATTTCTGGTCCACTGCCTGCAGAACATAAGCTGACAGAAAAGTCGGTTAAACTCAGCTGCACCTTACCCTCAGGTGAAGAAGCAATTGTATATCACAAGATACCCAAGGCTCCCGCCGTTGTATGGCAAAGTGAAATCACGGTGGCTGACTGGCAAACACCGAGCAATGGCCCAGGATATTTTGCAGATGTTCAATATACTGGCTTGATTAATATTAATAACAACTCGCATCAAGGCCAGTGCCGTAAAACCAACTATGTCAGTGGTAACCCCGAATTTTTCAATAAAAGACATCAAGGTGGGTTTTATAGTGATGTCTTGAATGTTGCGGGCGAGGCTAAATACAGTGGTTTTTATAAAGTGCTGGTAACAGAACTAATTTGTAAAAACTCGGGCGGTACGACTCGTCTTGTCGAAACTTGGCATATAAATCAAAACTCGCAATCTCGTGAGCTTTCTTCCGAATTGTTCTAATAACAGCAGGGTGATATGCAGCGTTGCGTATCATCCTCCCCATCTTAAATTGATAGCACTGAGCGGCTAATTTCTATATTCTTACTGAATAAAGTTCCTATAAAAACAACAAATATGCTTTGTCGACTCATTTACTTTATTTTAGCCTTAACCGCTTGCGTCTCTTTGGCTGACGACAAGACTATTGAAGAAGCCCAAGACCATCAGTTACCAGTCGGTATTTGGGTTGGTTTAAGTAATGATATAAACAAAGAGATCACTGCGCTGAGAATAAGTAAACAGGGGTCCCACGGTTTTATTCATGCATCAATTTCATCGGCGCTAAGTAATGGTGTTTACTATAAGTTTACTGATAAGGACATAAAGTGTGACAAGTACTTTTGTCATATCACCATGGCAGGCGAACAGAATAATTCAAGAAGTCTCAGCACCTTTTTAGACCCCATATGGGATGAGCTACACGTTACTGAATTAGATCCCACAGGTTACAGCGACGCCCCCAAAGTTCAGAGCTATAAGCTCCACCGAGTGGAAGACCTTGCCGTACTCGATACCTATGTCAACAATGTACGTAAACGACAACCTCTCACCGGACAATCTGGGTTTGCAGGGGACTGGATTGGTTATACTAAAAATGAAAACCTTTCAGTGACGAATAATTACTTGGTCAACCTTTATATTCGTGAGGATGGTCATGCTGAATTGGAAAGCTACTTACTGCGCTCAATCACACCGATTAAACACTCTGAATTTAACACTGGGCATCTGCAACACGATGATAACTTTATTGATATCGAGGTAGAAGCACTGGCAGGGCTTTGTCTTGGAGCGGCCAAGCTAACTTTATCTAAAGTCACTAATAATTCGATGAGTGGCTATTACCGATGCCTACATCACCGCCATAAGAATATGCTCAATGAAGGGTTTATTGAGTTTGATCGAAAATAGCGCACAGAGTAAAACCACGCACTGCCAGAGTAGCGCAGCAGCTTGCTCACAACTGATGAGTGGTAAGCAAGCTGTGTAAACCTAGTTGCCGCTATTGAGGTTTTTTGCTGGCATTCGGCGTTTGCGGCTCTTGACTTTGTGGATCCGTAGTATTTAGATTGCCCGAGGCAGGTAGAGTCGGTGCGCCTCCCTCTGTATTTAAAATCAGCGGTAGGCCATCTTTACCACTGCCTATTACCACCACTTTTGCGTTATTAGATTTCGCCAACTCTATGGTTGCTTCTATGCCGCGCCATCTTAGGTAGGTTTCAGAGATCCCGCCACTCACCGTTTCTTGAAAATCGGCTATCCCCTGAGCCTCCACTTTCTTTCGCTCAGCCTCTTTTTCAGCAACATCTAAACGCATTTTATATTCTTGGTATAAGTGCATTTGATTCACCTTCGCAACAATCGCACTATGCACGCCTTCAGGAATATCAACCTGACGAATAAGCATATCGTCTAAATTCACCAAATTATGCCCTTGCATTTCGCTTTTTTCTTGTTTGAGTATCGACTTTTCTTGTAGCTGAACTTCTCTCAACACAGTGCTTAATAGCTGATCTTGGATCTTTAAGCGCTGATGAGCATAGACCTCTTCAGCAGTATAATCAGAAACGATCATGCGAACCGCTGATGCAACTTCAGGGAGCACAATTTCATCAAGATAGTCAGTCCCGACTAACTTATGTAAGTAAGGAATATGCTCCACAACAGGACGGTACCTCACTGTTATTTCCATTTTGATCCTAAGCCCCTCGGAAGTAATGGCGTGGATCTCTGTGGTCGCGGTTTGGAATCGACTCGAATAAATCGTCAATGTGTCCCAAGGGTAAACTAGTACCGTGCCCTCATAAAATGGGTGCTCTACGAACGTACCACCGCCAAGGCGCTTCCACAGTACCCCAACTTGTCCCGAATCAACCTTGATAAAAATGACTTTGACCAATGCAACGGCGATAAATAATAAAATAAGCAACGTCACACCAGCACGAAAACGCCAAGACAAAATACGCTTATGCCACTTGGGCTTGTAACGCTTTAACACCCGCATGAGCAAATTAGATAGGATCAGTGCCAGTATTAAGCCGCCGGCGACGAGTAATGCAAAATCCCCTGAAATATTAATGTTCATGATGGTACTCCATTACTTTCACTGTCGTGGTGTGCTAACAACTGACCTTCCTCCATTTTTAAGTGCACATCGGCCAAATGGAAATAGGCATCGTCATGAGTGATGGCAATAATGGTATTACCACGCGCTTTTAAACGAGGTAGCACTTGTTCATAGAATTTTCGCCTAAAGATAGGATCTTGATCTGCCGCCCACTCATCAAAGATGTAAATGGGACGATTTTCTAAAATGGTACTCAAAAGTGCTAAGCGCTTACGCTGGCCTGATGATAAATCTATGGTGCTAAACGCCCCATTTTGAATAGCCACTTTGGCGCGCATCTCTAAAAAGTCCAACCATTCATCGATTTCTTCAGTACTCAAATCACGAATACCATAGAGCTGCTGGAACAAATGAAAATCCGCAAAAACGGCTGTGAATAAGCTTCGATAAGCAAGGCGATTGTCTTCAGTAACCGCTTTACCATTCAAAAGGATTTGTCCGCTCTGTAATTCATAAAGGCCAGTCAACATCCGGATAAACGTTGTTTTACCGCTACCATTACCACCGGTAATAAAAGTGGTTTTTCCTTGCTCAAAGGTGATATCCACCGGCCCCACAGCAAACGGACGATCGCTCGATTTTTTCTGATGTTGATAAAACGCCCCCGCTAAGGTGATGGCATTGAATGCGGTTAGGCTTTCAGCTGGTTCAGGTCGTTTAACCTCTTGCTCATCTTGGACATTTTTTAAATCGCGCTCCAATGCTAAGACGTTTTGCGCCGCCTCTGTTGCGGTGGTGAAAACGGGGATCCCACCAACAATACTGGTAATAGGGCCGATTAAAAATAGCGATGCGGTGGTAACTTTAATGACCACATCGGTATACACGTCAGAGAGCATAGGGACGATAAACACCATCGCGCCTGTCGCTGCGAAAAAGGTGATTTGCGACAGAATAAAGTCGGTCGCAAACAAGGTTTGGGTTTTGGTTTTTGCACGCCTTGCACGATTCGAATCGCGACGATATTCATGTTCTAAATCTTCCGCTCTTGGCTCACTGAGCTTTACTTCTTTAAAGCCATCGAGCAAATCAGACAAGCGTTGAATAAGCTGGTTTTCGCTTTCAAAAGAAATGCGCATGTTGCGCTGGATTTCATTGGCACGTAAACGATGAATACTGGCGCCGACCAAAATCAGTGTCGAGATAACCATAAACGCCACAAAAGAGTGCCAGGCAATATAGAGAGATGTGAAAAACACCAAACTGATGGATTGACCAATGATCACAAACAGCTGCGCCGATTGAGATATGGTCTGTAGCTCTTTGCTGATGGTATTAAAGATCCGCTCTTTGCCGATTTTCTCTAGCGTTGACAGCTCGGTATGACGAATGCTTTCAAACAGATCGACTCTCAATTTGTCTATAGCACGCTCCACCATTTGCGCGGCTTTAGTCATCAGTCTTTGCTGAGTGAAACCATATATTGCAATCGTCAGTGTAAATAGCACCAAGTAGTAAAGAATATGATTTTCTTTATTAATATCAGAGATATTGGCTGCTACGTTGTTGATCAGCGCAAGCACCAACGCATTGGCCAAACCAGAAATGCACCCCAGTGCAATAAAGGTCCTTTTCTTTATCTGAATATGTCGGCGAATTAATTCGTACAATACCATTGTTATTATCTTTTATTGTTATTGGGCTACTGCCCGCGCATGCTACTTAGCATAGTCCCTAAAAATCAAAACTGCCTGTTGGATTTAAATAAATACTGCATTAAAACATTAAGTTATATTTATAAATCGTTCAGTTTTACCAGCAAGCTCTCATTCCTCGTCATTCACCTCTGTGGGCTTGCGCTTTTGCCCAACGAGTAAAATGATCAAGCCAACAATAGGCGTAAACATTAACGAAATTAAAAAGAAGCCCACGGGCCCTGCAAAGGTGTTTCGTCCCCAATAACCAGTTAAAATGCATAACACTAAATATAAAGCGATAAGCATAATTTTCTCCAAGTTGTTGATAAATTCGGTGCGAAGAATAAACCAGCAGTTGCCTGCCGGTTTATGTCAGCCAGTATCGGTTATACTGTGGCTTTTTCCGCTGTAGCTGTTGCGTCCGCATTCCCTTTATTTGCACGATACTTAGCTGCGATGTCTGCGATATCCCCTTTCATACTTGCTAGATTCAGGTCTATCAGCGTGCCGCCATTTTCAAAGTGTCGAACAAAAGTTGCGCCTACTGCGTGTGTTGATGCCGCAGACACAACTGGCATAAATGCGATTGCGCTTAACGTGCCAAGGACAGGAACCGCCTTCAAAAAGCTGCTTAGTCCCGCGCCCCCTAAGGTTTGTGGAAAAGAGCCGCCGATCAATGCGCTTACTGTGCCACGCAGCTTGTTGTCACCATATGATTGACCATAGACTTTTGCTACTTCGCCTATCATCTTCATTTGGATCCCTGTCAACGCCACTAAATCAACCGCAGGAACGGGAATAAACCCAGAGCCAAACGACCATTTTGTGTATTTGTCGACAATCAGCTGAGCAACGGCTGCTCTGTCTTCATCAGCAACAAGTTGTGATTCCTGTTGTTCTGGAGCATCGCTCGCCTTGTCATCCTTCGCTGTTTTTGTCACTGCCATAATTCATCCTCTATGATTTATTTAAACAGTTGTCGAACTCATCAAGCACCATATTGGCACTTGCCCTAGTACCCAAAATCAAACAAGCTGCACTTATTCAACTCTGAGTTTTACCGCCTTCATCCATGATGAAGAAGTAAACCTAAGAACAACCAAGGATTTGCACAGTGTCACAAATACAACTGAGCGAAACGTTGCCACCTACTGCAGGCGTTCTATTAATTTGTTTAACCGAGCGCGAAAGCTCGGTATTTTTCCCTACCGCGTTATGCCTGGTTCAAATCTTGCTGGCATTGCTCGGTACGGTGTTTGTCACTATAGAAGATAATGTTGCGGATCTCCTTGGCGATACAATCTGACTCAATCCCCTCTTTCACATAGTTGCTAAACACCATGATGCTTTGATCTCGTTCCAGTAAACGAGTAAAGCTGGTCACCCATGAATAGGGGTAACTACCAGAGTACTGTAAGAATTTTTCATACATTCTGAGATTTGCATCGGCTGGGTTTTCGGGGCAATTTGCCACTTTGCCGTACTGGTTTGGGTCAACATAAGTCACAAACCAACCATAGCCATAGTATTCACACTCGTCGCTGCTACCAGTGTTAGAGTAGGGAGCAAAGGCCGCTAGTTTCTGGGTATCATTTAAGATTTGAGTGCCATACAAGCCTTGATCCCATTTATGCATGTCCTCCACTGTGGAATATAAATCTCCAGCGGAATACAGTACCAAAGGGTTGCTATATGGATTCACTAAAATATCTTCGTAAGGTGCAGGGCCTCCTATAGCTGGTGGACGACCATTGGCAAGGGGTAAGTATTGGTTTTGATTATAAATATAACCTGTGGTCATATTTGAATAGACACCAATCGCACTGTAAGAGCCGCTGTCCGTCATGCTAAGCGGATTTAGAATTTGCTCTTGAACGATATTGGCAAACCAATACTCACGACCAATATTGCCTTGTTTGCCAGCCGCTAACTGCTCGATGATATTACCGATAAGATAATAGTTACAGTTGCTGTATTCGTACTTTCTGCCGGGCGTAAATGACGGTGTGCCATTTTGCCCCGCTTCAGCACCACAAGTACAAAAGCGATTACTAAAATCTTCCGGACCGTTAAGATCTAGACTCGAGTTGTATAAATAAGGCCGCCAACCGTAGTTATCGTATACGGCTTCGTTGTCGCTGTAGTTATTGATCCCTGATGACATGGTAAGCAAATGATGCAGCGAAACATCCGCACATTGGTTATCAGGGTACCAAGGCAAGTGATCACCAATGGTTTCCTGCCGTAAGTCCTTACCATCTAGCATCTTCATTAAAATAGCAGCCGAAAACGCTTTGGTATTGGAACCGATGCGATACTTGGACTTAACGCTGTTATCAACATCATATTGCATGTTCTGTGGTCCGCAGTTGGACTGGTACACCACCTTATCAATCGAGGTGATATAAACCGTGCCAAAGAATAGGTTGGCATCGCAGTATTCATTCACCACCGCCGCTATCATCTCTAATTGATTAGGCATAATGGTGTGATTATCTGCCACGCTCTTTTTCTGCAAACAAGAAGCCAGTGCTAAGGTGATGCAAAATAGCATCATCATTCTTAGCCGTAGTTGTATTAGCCATTTCATTGTTCAAATTCCTTACATTGCCAACCACGTAACCACTAACAAATGTTGTTGCCCGACTTTCATCGGAATGAGTACCAACTAGTTATGCTGACGCGATATTTGCCATGCCAACTAGTACTTTACGAGTGCCTGTATAGGCCTCTCTGCCATGAGTAAACAGCATATTATCCAGCAGCAAAATATCGTTTCTTTGCCACGGGTAAGCAAAACTGAGGTCTTGATAAACCTGATTGATGAGCTTGATGTCTTGGTCACTTATTTCGCTACCATCACCAAAAAAGGCGTTTCTAGGTAAAAATTCACTGCCGATACTGTCACGCATTTGTGCACTGAGTTGATTATCTAGGCTCGAGCAGTGGAACAAGTGAGCTTGATTAAACCATACCTTTTCACCACTTTTCGGATGGCGCATGACCGCCGGACGCCATTGCTTGGTTTGTAGCCTTTTATCATCAAGCCAAGTAAATTCGATTTCATTTTGTCGGCAATATTGCTCAACCTCGGCTTTACTCTCGGTCTGAAAAACCTCTTGCCAAGGTAGGTCAATATCACCGTAGTTACGCACGTACTGCACACCTAAACGCTCAAACTTGTCTCTTAATTCACTGGGAATACGACGATATACTTCACGGCTGTCGGCAAGTGGTGTGCACCCACCCGTAGTTGCTGGGATCACACAAAAAAAGCCCATTCGCATCGGCCAAACATTGGAGTAAGCATTTTCGTTATGCTGCAGGATCACTTGATCGGCATGATATTCTGTGGTGGTGTAAATATTGTTGTTCAGTGCCGTTCGTGGTGAAGAGCGATAAACATACTGGCTTAAACGCTCACCAAACAAGGTCTCAAGTATGGCGCTAAACTGATTCGTGCTCACAATATTTAAGCCACGAAGCAACGCAAAACCATCTCGCTCAACCCAGTTATTCACCTCTTGAACGTGGTTTTTCACCCATGCCATGCCGCTTTGTTTAACCTCAGATAAGTCATGTATCCGAGAGTCTGCTGCAATCGTTGTCGGATCCAATTCCAAAGAAAGTGCGTGATCCATTGTTTTCCCATCCTTAAAAGTAAGTACTTTTGCTAGTGCAACACATAGTTGCGCTCAATTATGTTAACCAACTGCCCCACTTGCTCGGCTTGCAGGCAGGACAAATGATCTCCTTTGACTTCATAACAAGAGAGAGAGTGACTAAATGGTTTCCATCCCATGTCTTTATTCACAGGACGGCCTTCAAATTCTTGCGTTTGCTGCGTTTTTACAACGCAGATTGGGGTGTCGCTAAGCATAGACGGCATCTCAATATTTGCTCGAAGTTGGGCACTAAAAACTTGTTGAAAGTGGCGTAGATGCGCATCACTAAAATTAAATCCAGCTTGATGTATCCAGCGATTGAGATAGGCAATGCGTGCTGAAGCATCACCTTGCTTATAAGCACTGATTTCAGCATCAGAGACACTAAGGCGGAAAAACGCCACCAGATTATCCAGCATCATTTGTGCGATTTGCGCTTCATCTAAGTTAAGCGCTGGATTGCTCGGTACAGGCGTATCAATCACAGTTACCAAACAGCCAATGCGACCTTGTTGCTCAAGTAAAGTGGCAAGTCGATAGGCAATAAAGCTGCCAAAAGAATGTCCGACCAAATGCACTTGCTCACCAAGTTCAGCGCCTGCTAATACACTCAAGTAATACTCTGCGGTGCGGCCAATAGAAGTTAGCGTCTCCGGTTCCTCGGCGAGCGCCTCTGGCTGCAAGCCATAAACGGGTATACGGCTATCAAGCCCATTCACTAACGCATGAAATGCCATAAGCCAACCTCCCGCACCCGCAATCAACACCACAGGTGTAAAACCAAGCTCCCCCTCTTGCAAACACACTAAGGTTTCAAGCGATTGGGGTTTGCCATCGCGTTCGCTAAGACCATCTCTCAATGCTTGAACATACTGACTGAGCCCACGCACGGTTGGATGCTCAAACAGTGCCGACAGCGGCAAATTGAGTTGTAGGTGCTGATTAATATCACCCACTAAACGCATCGCTAATAGCGAATGACCACCTAAATTAAAGAAGTTATCGTCAAGGCACACGCCATCCACTTGCAAACGACAGGAAAACTGCTGCGCTAATTGAGTTTGTAGTGGTGTGAGCCTTTCCTGCTTAGCCTCTTGCCGCAAGGATTGAGGCGAAGTGTATGATCCGGCCAGCGCAATGAGCTGTTTGCGATCGACTTTGCCGTTCGTTGTCAGCGGAAGCTGGCTAATTGATTGGAACAACTCAGGGACCATGTAAGCGGGTAGTACTGCGCGTAACTGCGCTCGCAGAGCTGCATCACTCACTTCCGTATGCTGCGCTGGCTGCACAAATGCCACCAATTGCGCGTTGTTACTGCTATCTTCACGCACCACCACAGCACAAGCAGCAACCTCGTCTAGCAGCTGAAGTTGCCGTTCAATCTCACCCAATTCGATGCGGTAACCGCGCACTTTAACTTGGTCATCACCACGGCCTAGATACAGCAATTCATTTGAGGCTAAGCAGCAAGCGCGATCGCCAGTTTTATAAAGTCGCTGGCCGCTATTTGGCTCAATAATAAAGGCTTGCTGCGTCTTTTCCTCGTCGTTGAGATAGCCTCTGGCAAGGCCAATACCCGCAATGTATAAGTCCCCTTCCACACCGGTGGCCACCGCTCGAAGCTGTTCATCGAGTAAATATAAAGACAAACCAGCGATAGGCTGACCGATTGGCACGCGTGCACCGCTGAAGTGCGTGACATCATTAAGCGTTGCCGAAATGGTTGCTTCGGTTGGGCCATAGGCATTAATTATTCGAATACGGTCGCCGTAGCGCTGCTGCCAATCGGTGAGCGCGGCAATCTGCATTTGCTCGCCACCTATGGTGATGATCCGCAGCGAATCTGGCAGGGTGACTGAAGTTGCTGCAAGTTGATGCCAATACGCCGTTGGCAAACTCATCAGTGTTAACTCAGCATCTTGGCTTAATTGCGCCAGCTTGTTGGGATCCAACATGTCGTCTGTCGGTGCCATCACCAAGGTTGCACCACGAAGTAAAGTACAAAAAACTTCTTCCGCAAACACATCAAAGCTCATGCTAGCAAATTGCAGGTAATTGTCGCTGGGCGTCATTGCATATTGCGAGGCTAATGCCTGCACATAATTAACGACACTGGCATGCTCCACCATTACCCCTTTTGGCATGCCCGTGGTGCCCGAGGTATAAATTACATAACAGAGGTCGTCAATCTGGCATGGCGCAGTAAAGCAACGACTAGGCTGCTCGGCCAAAGCGCCCTGAATACTATCTAAATCGACTTGAGGCACCACCAGCTCCGAGCTACCCTGCCAATATTCTGTTTTAGTAATCAGCATGGCTGCATTGGCATTTTGCAACAGCAAACGACGTCGAGATTCGGGTAGTGTTGGTGCAATTGGTAGATAAGCCGCACCTAATTTGAGCACCGCAAGCATAGCCACAATAAGCTGGTAATCCGCCTCTAGACACAGGCCAATAATAACGGGGGCTGTACTTAGCTCTAATCGTGATGCAAGGTAATGGGCGAGCTGATTGGCGTCTTTATCCAGCTGTGAATATTGATAACAGCGAGCCTCCCCAGAGGCGGTACTATATTCACGAATAGCAATATGCTCAGGAAATTCAGCAGCAACTTGCGCAAATAATTGCTGAATAGGTAAATTTGGCGTTTGATATTTCGCCGCTTGCGTCAGTGAAAAAGTAGGCAGAGGCAATGCCTTGCTGTACTGCGCGTGTTGAGGCTGCCAAGACAATTTTCCGAGTGTTTGCTCAGGCTGTTGTGTCGTAGCTAACATCAGCTGCTGCATCGCCGCAAGGCTTTGCTCGATAAACACTTCATCAAAGCATTGCTGCTGATAGCTCAGCGTGAGCGATAAACTCGCCCCTACGCCGACCACAAAGGTCAATGGGTAGTGTGTTTCGTCAACTTCGCTTAAAGTGATTGCCGTGAATGGCAGCTCAGCGCTATTTTGTAACGGATCTTGCGGATAATTTTCAAAAACATACAAGCAATCAAATAATGGACTGTCGTTGTCAATACCCGACCACTGATGAGCTTGTGTCAGTGGTGTATGCGGGTGCTGCGTTAATGCCGTAAGCTGCGACTTCACTGCTTGCAGGTAATCTTTCACACGCGCATTTTGATCTATCGTTACATGGACCGCTTGCGTATTGATATACAAGCCAACGCGCTGCGCCATTCTACTAAGCGCTGTAGGTCTGCCCGCGATGGTTTGACCAAATAAGGCATACGGTTCATTGCAGCAACTTGCCACCCAATAAGCCCAGAGCCCTTGGATAAACTGATTGACGGTAAGTCCTTGCTCGCTCGTAAAGCGAGTCACGGCATCTTGCAGCGATTGCGGTAAAGTCACACTGAGCTCTTTAACACCTGCCGCTTTATTTTCAGTATGTAGTATCTTTTCGCTGAGTAATGTGGGAGCGCTAACACCACCCAAATAATCCCGCCAAAACGCTTCATCACACTCAACATGTGTATGCAAATATTCGATATGATCGCGGAAATTATCTACCACAATGGGGCGTAACTCACCTTGGCAACGAGCTTGATAAAATGCCACTAATTCAGCAAATAATATCGGTAATGACCAGCCATCCATGATGAGATGATGATAAGTCCAAACCACCCCAACATTGCCATCCTCAAAAGCAATTAACCTCAATCGCATACAAGGCGCTTGTGAAAGCCTAAGCGGCTCGGCAAGCTCCACCGCGGCCTGTGAATTCACCATGTACGATTGTTCTTCTGCAATAGCATCACTGTGCACCAGATTCAGCGGTAGTTCGGCATGTTTACAGACCACTTGCAGCGGCTCGCCAGCAACGTCTATAAATGCCGAGCGTAATATGCTGTGCTGCTTAATCAATTGCTGCCAAGCGTAACTCAACGCCTCAATATCCACACAACCTTGTAGCAATAAGCTGGTTTGCTCGACGTAAGGTAGCGTGCTTTGAGTGTGCGTCTCACGTGCCGTTTGACTGTGGAACCACATGCCTTGTTGCAAACCAGTTAGAGGGTAAATATCCTCAACTTCCTCGTCAAATTGCCCAAGTATGCGCTGTAACTGCCGTTCAGAAATGCCGCTGAGAAGTGCAAAGTCACTGACTGTGTAATGACGTTGAGGCTGGGATTGGCAATGCTCGATGACCTGAATTAGACTTTCGAGTATCTCTTTACTTAGTCGCTCTGCTGCTTCAGATGCTAAGCGCTGGCTGTCAAACTCCAGCGTTAACGCCAATTGACCATCGACAACAGCCGCTGTTAGCTGCGCTCCAAAGTAACTGAGATTTGACTCTGCAACCAAAGTGCCTGTCGACTCACTAGCATCTCCCAGCAAACCTTGCTGCTCAATAATTGTATCTAGCTGGCCTAAATAGTTGAAAAACAGTAAGTCTCGGGTATCAATCTCAAGCGATGAGCGAACGTTTGGCTCTGGGTGTAAATACCGCGCAGCACCATAACTACTGGCAACTTTAGCGCTCCTTTCAAGCTTTGCCTTGATACTACAAATCACATCATGCAAGCGGCTACCATTACTAAATAACGGCATTGGATAGAGCGCCGTTAACCAGCCAATGGTTCGGCTGCTGTCCAGTGCCTCCGTCAGTAACTCGCGACCATGCCCTTCTAGCATGATCACTTCACTGCCTGCACCACGCTTTTGCGCACACCAGGCAAGTGCACTGAGCAGCAGTGCTTGCGCCGTCGTACCATAACTGGTGTTGGCAGATCCCAATAATGCACGGGTGTGCGATGCTGATAACGTGTGGCGAGCTTTGGCTATGGTTGGAGTCGCGCTTGTATCTTTTAGGCTCAATAAGTGTGAGCTTTCAGCCAGCGCAGCCACCTTCTGCCATTTGCGCAAATCGCGCTCATTAGATGCAAGTTCACGATAAAAATCGGCAAGTTCAGCCAAATTCGCGCTTGCGGCAGGAAGCTCCAACGGCACATTGTTTATTTGCTGCTGTAGTAGCTGGCTCACATCTTCAAGTAACACCCGCCAAGAGACGCCATCCACTAGCAAGTGATGCGCGCTAAACAGCAAGCGATTATTGGCCTCACTGTTAGGTGTAACAAATAGCACTGCTTTAAACAGTGGCGTGCTAGTAAACGCAAAACCTTGCTGCACTTGTTCACTGAACTCACTCAGCTCAGCTTGCCATACCTCACGCTCAAGTGTATGCGCCGTAAATACCTTTTGAATATCAATGCTATCACGTACAAATAGGGTGTTTTCATCTGCAACCACCAAGCGTAGCGCGTCGTGCTGGGTAAGCAGATATTTTACAACCTCCATAAGCTGAGCTGGTGTAACGGATTTATCTACACTCACCAGCACACTCTGATCCCAATGACTGGGTTTGGTAAATTGCTGAGCAAAAAACCAATACTGAATTGGTAATTTATCGAGTTGACCAACCAATGGCAGTCTTTCTCTGTCCGTCGGCACCAGAATATCTTGCTGGGCAAGTCTTGCTGCAAGTGCCGAAACACTGGGGTAGGTAAACACGTCGGTAGCACTAACTGGTAACTTGAGTGCTTTGGCTTTACTGGCGATTTGAATACTCAAAATAGAGTCGCCGCCCAACGCAAAATAGTCGTCTTCAGCTGTCATGGACGGCGTATTTAATACCTGCCGATAAATCGCCAATAACTGAGCAACGACGCTGTTAGCCTGTGGTGTGACCGCGCTCTGCTCGGTTACCGTGATAATCTGTTGAGTTTTACCAAGCGTTGCCAAGGTACGATGGTCAACCTTGCCATGCGGTGTCAAAGGTAGCCTTGCGAGCATGACAAAATGCTCTGGCACCATATAACTTGGTAGTCTTTCCTTTAGCTGGGCTTGAAGCACTTGAGGCTCAGTTGTTGTTACCACAAATGCCTGCAACTGTGGCTGCCCTGACGCGCTTGTGGTTATCTGAACCGCACATTCTTGTACGCTCGATAGCAGCCCAATTTGCTGTTCAATTTCGGCCAGTTCAATACGATAACCTCGCAGTTTTACTTGTCCATCGTTACGACCCATATAGGCGATACGGCCGTTGCTAAGCAGGCGAACCAAATCTCCCGTTTTATAGGCTCGCACCATGTGCGAGGGAGAGACTTGTAGCTCAATAAAACGCTCAGCACTAAGCTGTGGTTGATGTAAATACCCTCTAGCAAGTCCCGCTCCGGTTATATATAACTCCCCAATCATCCCCGGTGGCACAGCGTGCAATTGTGGGTCTAAAATAAATAGCTGACTATTGTCGACAGGCAAGCCGATATCTGGCACCTTTCCGTCAAACTCAACCACACCTGAAGTCGCGACCACCGAGGCTTCGGTGGGTCCATAGTTATTGACTAGGGTAAATCCGTACTCTTTTGCTTGCAGTGCACCAAGTTTATCGCCGCCAACCAATAAATAACGCAAGCTTTGTGGATTAAACAAAGACTCAGTGAGCAGCGCTTGAGCGATTGGCGTTGCAATAAAACTATGCGTGACTTGGTGTGAATTGAAGCAGGCTGTTAATTCGGCCGGTGACTGTAGCACCGCTTTTGTCACACACACGAGGCTCGCTCCGGCACATAAATAAGGCCAAATTTCCCATGTTGCCGCGTCAAAGGCGGGGTTGGCAGTTTGACTTGCAACACTATGATTATCCACCGCAAAGGCTCGCTGATGCCAACCACATAAATTCGCCAACCCTTGGTGGGCTATCATCACGCCTTTGGGGTTACCTGTCGTGCCAGAGGTATAGATCACATAAGCCAACTGCTCCGCTTTAACTTTTGGAAACTGCTGAGGTAGTGATATTGCCGCAAGGCGCGCTCGCACGTTAGCATCATCAACACACATAACATGTGGCGAGCGATACTCAGCGTCAATGTGGTTATCATCTAACTCTGCTGACTCAAAGCGAGCGGCAAACTCACACTTGGTTAAAACCAGCGCGGCACCGCTGTCTTTGGCAATGTAATTGACTCGCGCTTGAGGGTAATGAGGGTCCACAGGTACATAGCATCCGCCCGCTTTTAACACAGCCAACATCGCCACAATGAGATCTGCGCTCCCCGTCATCGCAACAAGTACAGGCTGCTCTGGTTGCAGCCCTTCGCTTAATAACAGCGCCGCCAATGCCTTGGCTCTTTCATTAAGCTCACCATAACTCAAGGTTTGATTTGAGTTTGTGTCAATTACTGCGAGCCGCTCAGCTTGTGCAGGCTCTGCCATATTTCGCTCAATTTGCTCAAGCACTGACTGCTCGAAATGTTCCGGCGCTGATTTGCCTGAAATCGCATGATTCTCTAGCGGCTGCTCCTTGCAAAGTTTTATATCCGCAAGCGGGCACTCAGGTTGCGCGAGTAATTGCACTATCACGGCATTAAAACACTCTGCAATGCTAGCCACAGTTTCTCTTTCAAATAGTCCACTGTTGTATAGCCAGTGCAGTCTCAACCCTTGCCCACTTACTGTTGCACTGAGCTCAAGATCAAACTTGGCACGCATGTTTTCCGACGTTAAAACTTCCGTGCTAAGGCCTACAAACTCTGGTGTGTGCTGTGGCTCGGGATTAAACGCAAAACTCAACTGGAAAACACTTTGGTGACTTAGCTCTCTGCTAACACCAAGGTGGTCAATGAGCTGCTCAAAGGGAAGTGATTGGTGTTGATGTAATTGTTCAATTTGCTCTTTTTGTATATCGAGTAGTTGGCTGAAACTCTGCTGCCAATCGAGCTTCACGCGAATAGGTAAGGCATTGACGAAAAAGCCAATCAACTGTTCCACTTGTGGGTGATGCCGCCCTGAAAATGGCGCACCAATCACAATATCATCCACTTGGCTAAACTTAGCGAGCACCACCGCATATGCGCTATGCAACCAAATAAACGGGGTTATTCCCAAACGCTGACAATACTGTTGCAGCCGTTGCCATGTTTCAGCGCTTAGCTGCTCAGTAAATGCTTGCGCGCTATTGTTCACGACCTGCCCACGAGGCGTATCGAGCGGTAATTGATGCAGTGGCGGCGCATCGTCAAGGTGCGCAGACCAAAATGCCATGTCTGCACTTTGCTGCGCGCCTTGGCACTGTGCTCGATGCCAATGGGCATAATCCGCGTATTGCACCTCAGGTGGCGCAATCAAGTCATGGGCAAGTTCACAGCCTTGGGTGTAATGGGCATAAAACTGTGTGAGCTCTCGCATTAATACTTCAATAGACTGAGCATCACTAGCAATATGGTGCATATTGACGATAAGACGATGATAGCCTGATGAGAATCGAACCAGAGTTGCACGGATCATTAGATCTTTACTAAGATCAAAACCCTGCGCTTGGTCGTCTCGTACCGCGCGCTGCCAAACCACAGTTTGCCAAAGCGGTGATTGTGTGGAGACATCAATGAGCGTAACAAAATGCTCAGGCAAAGCCACAAGGTGCTGTTTAGGCCCATCATTAGTGTTGGTGATAGCCGAATGCAACACCTGATGCCGTGACAGCACTTTTTGCCAACTTTGCTCGAATGCGCTCAGATCAAGCTCCCCTGAAAACGCCAATAACGCTTGAATTTGATATTGCTGGCTGCCCTGCTGCATTTGATCTAATGTCCATAAACGCTGCTGAGCAAAAGACAACGCTACACCATTGGTTTTATCCACCACAGCAATAGTACTTAGCTGCACGTCTTGCTTTTCAAGTGCAGCCGCTAAACCTTGTACTGTAGGGTGCGTAAAAATCGCTTGCAGCGGTAACTCAATGTGCAGCGTCTTGCGAATATGATTTGCCAGTTTTGCAGCAAGTAGCGAGTGTCCGCCGAGTCTAAAAAAGTCGTCATAGCGACCAACTGACTCGCGCTGCAGTATCTCGGAAAAATAGCTTGCAAGTTGGGTTTCAAGCTCGCCAATCGGTGCTTCATAAGTGTTTTCGTTAACGCTTGTATCAAGTTGCTGCAATAGTGCTTTTTTATCTACTTTGCCATTGCTGGTCAGTGGCATGGCTGCCACCGCTTGCACTTTGGCAGGCAACATATGGTCGGGTAAATTTTGTTTTAAAAACTGCTGCATGACTAAAGTGATGTCGTCGAACTCGACCTGTTTGTGTAACACCACAAAGGCGCAGATCCAGACATTTTCTGGGTCTTGCCGATTTAACAGCACAGTGACCTCAGCCACTTCGGGGTGATGGCGCAACTGGTTTTCAATTTCGCCTAATTCAATGCGATAACCTCGAACTTTTACTTGGTCGTCAATTCGGCCAACATAGCTCAGCTCACCGCTGGCCATTAGCCGCACAAGATCTCCCGAGCGATATAATCGCTGCTCAGGTGCTTCACTAAACGGGTTTTGAATAAAGCGAGTGGCGTTTAGCTCGTCACGTTGCCAATAACCCCGACAAACCCCCTCGCCACCTACGTACAACTCGCCCACGGCACCTTGCGGTAAGAGCCTTTGCTTGTCATCAAGCACATAGCAGCTGGTGGTCGGAATAGCACGACCTATATTACTGGTGCCAAGCGTCAGATCCGTATGTTCCAGCGCCTTAAACGTAACATGTACCGTGGTTTCGGTAATGCCATACATATTGATTAACTGACAATTTGATAAGTGCTGTGCCCAAGGTTGTAGCTTACTTGGCTGCAGCGCTTCACCACCAAAAATCACGTACCTTACTGCACATAGGCTCGCCAACTGACTGTCATTGAGTAGCGTGGCTTGTAGCGCATAAAACGCACTTGGTGTTTGATTTAAGACCGTAACCTGGGCATCAACCAACAACTGAGCAAAAGCTTGAGTGTCTTGCGCAGTCGCTTTATCCACAACCACAAGACGACCACCAAAGAGTAACGCGCCATACATTTCCCACACTGAGAAATCAAAGCAAAAGGAATGAAACAAGGTCCAAACATCTTGCTCATTAAAATCGAATAAGTTGGGCTCAACATGAAGTAAGCGCACCACATGACGGTGCTCAATTTGTACGCCTTTTGGTCGTCCTGTGGTGCCAGAGGTATAGATCATATAAGCCAAGTCTTGCGGCTCAATCTGAATAGCATCAAGCAGCTTGAGAGCTTCGCGGCTGACCTGATGTTCTGCCTGTGACACATTAATTAGCTGGTATGAAAGCTGACTAAACTGTGCCTGCGTAGCGTTGTCACAAAGTAGCCATGGGCTTTGCACGTCTCCCAAAATATACTCAATGCGCTCTTGCGGGTAGGCGGGATCTACTGGTACGTAGGCAGCACCCACTCTAAGCACTGCCAGCAAGGTCACTATCATCTCTATGCTGCGTGATACACTCACCACCAGCATGGTTCGTGGCGTGACGCCTTTCTGTAACAGCATTACCGCCAGCGCATTGGCTCGATCGTTAAGGTCACGATAATTCAGCATAGTCGTGCTATCTTGCACGGCAGTACGTGTGGAAAAGTGCTCGGCGTAGCGCGTGAATAAACTGGTGATGGTGTCTTGCTTAGGCCAAGTTGCCGCTTGGCATTGAGCGCCAGTTATTAAAACTTGTTGCTGTTTTTGACTCAGTAACGCAAGTTCACCAACGGCGGTATGAGGAGCTGTAACACAAGCTTGAAGCAGCGTGTGAAAGCAATCCGCCCAATGTTTGATGGTCTCTTCTGTGTAAAGGTTGCTATCAAACTTCCAATGTAAATAAAGTGCCTGCTCATCAATCACCGCATTGAGTTCTAAGTCGCACTTTACTGGAGTGCTGTCCGCCTGTTGTTTTTGCACTTCTTGAACCGATAACCCCGGAAGTGTAAAAGCGCGCTCATTACGGGTTTCCAGTGTAAATAATATTTGTACTAGCGGGTGGTGACTTAAATCTCTTGGAGCGCCAATCGCTTCAACCACTTTATCAAAAGGAATATCGCGATATTCAAACGCCGCTAGGTTGAGGGCTTTTTGTTGCTGCAACCATTGGCTAAATGGCATATCACTTTCGAGCTTTGCTTGCATCACGAGGGTATTAACGAACAAGCCAATTAACGGCGTTAATTCAGGGTGATGACGGCCAAGCTCTGGCGTTCCTACAACCACCTGCTGCGATTGCGTAAGCCTTGCGATAAACAACATAAAGGTATTGAGCAGCCACATAAAGGGGGTCAGTTGGAGCGACTTCGCTTGTGTCGAAATCGCCGCGAATAACGACGTATCAAGCGCTTGGCGATATACTTTCCCTGTTAATGACTGAATCGCAGGACGAACAAAATCACAAGGCAATGATTGCAACGGCGCTAATTCGCTAAATTGCTGTTTTAGTTGCGCCAGTGGTGCTTCGATGCGCTCTGGCGTTAGCTGTGCTCGCTGCCACTGGCTAAAATCACTATATTGCACCTGCATAGTTACAAGCGGCGTATAAGGTGCGCCTATGTGTTTGCGATAGCCAGCTTCTATCTCTTGTGCAAGTAGCGCCATTGAAGCCCCATCAGAGACAATATGATGCATATTAAATGCAAGGTGATGTTCATCGCCATCACTCACCACCAGCACGCGAAGCAAACAATCATGAGCCAAGTCAAAAGGCTTGTTTTGATGTGCTGCGATGCGCGAAGCAATGTAGGCTTGCCTTGTTTCCTCAGCTGCTACACTGGCATCAAGCCACTCGAACGGCGCACTAATATCATCCGTTATTTGCAGCTGGGGTTGGCCATCTTGTTCATTTTTTACAAACCTAGCGCGCAGTATGTCGTGGCGTAGCACCACATCTTGCACAGCGCTGCGCATTGCGGGAATACTAAGCTCGCCGCGTAACAAAAACTCGGCGGGCATATAATACTGCTTGCTGCCTTGCAACTGCTCTATAAACCAAAGTCCCTCTTGTGCAAAGCTCAGCGGTAAGATTTTCCCCGCGTTTGGCTGCAAGACTATTTTCGGCGATGAGTTCGCCATATCACGACTTTGCTGTTGGAAATAGGCAATGATCTCTGATTTATATTCAACCACCTGCTGTTTTAACTGTGGAGGAAACCCAGCGGTTTGCTTAAATGCTAAGCCACCGTTTTTTTCATACAAGGTCACGCCAGCTGCTAATGCTTCTGCGATCAATGCCTCTATCTGTCTTTGCTGTTCATTCATCACAAAAACATCTCCTCAGACTGACCGTTTTCGTCCGCCGCTTTGGCTGCACGATGGATCTCACACCAAGTTGCAAGTGCGCTTACGCTTGGCCGCTCGAACAATATTTTCAAGGTGATGGGCACCTCAAGCGCCTGTTCAATTAAGGCAACCGCTTGGCTTGCTGATAAAGAGTGCCCCCCTAATTCAAAAAAGTTACTGTTAATATCTCGAACTTGGGTATTGAGCACTTGAGCAAAAACTTCTGCCAGTAGCGTTTGTAGTTCAGTCATGGGAGCTAAAGGTGCTGTAAGCGCTTGCGTCTGTTGCGACTGCACCAGTTGTGCAAGTGCTCCTGCGTCTACTTTGCCGTTATTGGTAAGCGGCATAGCGGCTAGAGCATACAGTTTGTAAGGCAACATATAACTTGGCAGGACCTCTGCTAACGAGGTTAAAACCTGAGTGTGTAGCGCTTGTTCAAGCTCACAGATGGCATCACTGTGCGATGGCGTAGTTAGCACCACACAGGCCAGTAAGTTATCTTTACTTTCGTTAAGTAACACATGTGCTTGTTGCACTGCATCTAGTTGCTCAAGCTGGGCCGCGATTTCTTCAAGCTCGATGCGATAACCACGCAGCTTAACTTGGTTGTCTCGACGACCAATAAACTGCAGCACGCAAGGGCAGCCCTCTTCATCTAGCAGCCAGCGCACTTGATCCCCCGTCTGATAATAACGCTGTGAGTCATTGTTCAAAGACAATGACACAAATTTACTGGCGCTGAGCTCAGGCAACCCAAAATACGCCTGAGCCACATTATCGCCTGCAATGTATAGCTCACCGGGCATTCCCATCGGCACCGGCTGTTGATGCTGATCCAATACCACCAAATGAGTGCCCCGAATGGCGCTACCGATTGGCACAAAGCACTGCGATTGCTGTGCAAGCGAAACTGCATCTTGGCCGTTACAGCGATACACACAACAACCGACCGTTGCTTCTGTTGGGCCATATTCGTTATAAAAATGAGCCTGTGGCAGCAGTGCCCCAACTTGAGCAACCACGCTGCTAGATAAGGCTTCTCCCCCCACCACAATTTGGTGCGCAGCATTGCTCGGTTGTAATCGCGCCAGCACGCCTTGCAAGTGGGCTGGAGTTACCTTGAACAGCAGCGCCTCATCGCGCGCTAAACATTCACTTAGCTCTGTGATTAACTGCCCGCCATCGCTTAACAATACAACGCCAAGACCATTAACCAGCGCGCCCCATAAGCTCGTTACTGTCGCATCAAATGCTAAAGGTGTGCTAACAACACTCTCATGTAAATCGCTTTTGACATAAATGCGGCTCACGTGCTCAAGATAAAGGTGCAAGTTTCGATGGCTTATCATCACGCCTTTGGGTTGCCCTGTGGTGCCTGAGGTATAAATTATATAAGCTGGCGCATCAATATCGCTTAATGGCGCAAGCGCCTCTACAGGCATGTTCTGCCAATCCTGCTCGGTGTCTATTAGCATCACACGGCAGCTGAGATCTGTGCTGTTTGGAAGTAGCGCTGAGGTGGTGATAAGGCAAGTCGCTTTACTGTCACGCAATATATAGTGCTGACGCTGACTCGGTGCATTGGGGTCAAGCGGCACATACACAGCCCCAACTTTTAAGATTGCCAACAGTGCCACAACTTGCTCACAGCTTGGCGCTAAGCTTATTGCAACCTGCGACCTTGCCGTTACGCCTTGCTCAATCAAATAACGCGCTAGTTGATTACTTTGTGACTCCAATTCGCCAAAACTTAACCGCTTGCCAGCCATATCTCGTACTGCATTATAGTGCGCGCGGTGCTGAGCAAAGTCTCGTATTTTATCGCTGATAAACCAAGGCGATTGGGGCTGCGCTTGCGTGGCAGACGTTAGCTCGCTGAGTGTTTTGCTATCGACTAATGGCAAGGTATTTACGCTTTGCTCAGGGCTTGTGAGCGCAGCATCAATTAAGGTTACAAAAGCATCAACCATCGCCTGCACGCTGGTGTGTTTAAACAAAGCTTTGGCATAATTCCACTGCACCGCAATCTCACTGCCCGACTCTTGTGCATTGACTTCTAAATCGAACTTCATTGCAGGCTTAAGATCAAGCTGTTGCTCGATTTTAAGATGAGGTAGCTCGAAGTCACTTTGTTCGTTATTTTGTAGTGCAAAGAGTATTTGTAACACGGGTGAATGCGCTAAGCTGCGCGGAGGATTAATGGCATCAACAAGTTGTTCAAAGGGTAAACTCTGATGAGCAAACGCCGCTAAAATCACCTGCTTTTGCTCACTTAGCCAATCGTTAAATGAAGGCGACCCCACTTTGCGAGTGCGAATAGCTAAGGTATTCACAAAGCAACCCAGTAATCCCTCTAACTCTTTTACCTCACGTCCGGCAATGGGCGAGCCAATGACAATATCCTGCGTTTGACTAAGACGAAGCATCAACAGCGAAAAGGCACTTTGCAGCCACATATACAAGGTTACCCCTTGTGCTTGGCAATGCGCTTTTATCGCCTCAACTTGCGACGTCGTAAGGGTATGGCGAATACACTCACCATCAAGGGACTGAACTTGTGGTCGCTCAAAGTCCAGCGGTAATTCATGAACAACAGGACACTGCTGCAACTGAGTTTGCCAATAGGCAAGATCAGCCTGATAGCTATCTTGCTGTTTTTGCTGCCAGTAGGCAAAGTCTGCATACTGCACCGCTAGTGGTTTAGCGTATTGCTCTGGCACGGGATACGCTGGCGTTTCACTAAAGTGCCGATAAAACGCCACAAATTCTTTCGCCAGCAGCGCCATTGACCAACCATCGCTGGCAATGTGGTGCATGTTAAACAAAAGTCCAAATTGGTTGTGACTAAACTGTACACAGATAACGCGCAGCATAGTGTCTTGGCATAAATCAAAAGGCTTGCTGAGCGATTGCTGCTGTAATGCTTGCCAACGCAGCTGTTGCTCTGCGTTATTCAGCCCAGACAAATCCACTAATTCCACAGGACAGGCTACTTGATCACGAACCTGCTGCACAGCACCGTGCTCACCACTTGCAGGAACGATGACCGTACGGAGCACTTCATGACGTGCAACAATCGCGCTTAACGCTTGCGTTAAAGCGTCAATATCTAAGGCACCTTCACACCAATAGCTCGCTGGCATATGGTATTGCAGACTTTGCTCATGTAACTGGTCGATTAACCATAAACGCTGCTGAGCAAAAGAAAGGGGTAACGCTTGGGCTCTTGATACCGGCTCAATGGTATTGCTGTGCGCAATCATCGAACTTGCGGTTATCACTTCAGCAAACGCTGCAATACTTGGCGCATCAAAGAGTTGTGGCAAGGTGATATCTCGCTGCTGCTCACTGCGCACTCGGCTGATCACTTTTATGGCAAGCAGTGAATGCCCGCCTAAGTCAAAGAAGCTGTCGTTAATACTCAGTACTTGACTCGGCAGTAGCTCACGATATAACTCAAGTAAATAACGCTGTGTACCTGTGAGCTTAGACCCATCAATTATCTCAGCGGCCTCTTGGCTTTTCGCCTGTGCCTGATAGGCTAACTGTAATGCTTGCTTGTCTACTTTTGCGTTTGCAGTCAGCGGAATATCAGCAACGACATCCAGCGCGGCAGGTAACATGTAACTGGGCAGCGACTGCGATAAAGCTTGGCGCAACTGCACAAGTGTGAGCTTAGCCTCGTCATGTAAGACCACATGAGCCACTAGGCTTTCTTGCGCTTCATCAACACTCACAGCGCAGCTTTTTACTTGCGTCAACGCGTCGATTTGATGGGCGATTGCCACAAGAGAAATACGGTAGCCGCGCAGTTTGACTTGCTCATCTAACCGCCCCAAATAACAAAGGTAGTCAGCCTCTGCGCGCGCATTCGCCTGCCACTTTGCCTTGTCGCCACTGCGATACCAACGCATGCTTGAAATACCAGACGCAGGCACCGCTTGCTCAACAAAGCGTGCTTGCGTCACACTCGCGAGATTAATATAACCTTCACACACCCCTTCTCCCGCAAGCCAAAGCTCTCCGGGCATATTAGGTAAAGCCAGCTGACCAAACTCATCGACTACCGCAAGGGTCATATTATCGATAGCATGGCCAATAGGCACTTCCTCATGGCTCCCTAACAAGTGGCGCGACTCACGGCTTACAGCATAGATACTACAGCCGACTGTTGCCTCAGTTGGGCCATATTCGTTTATCCACTGAGCATTAGGGAGCTTATCCATCAGCTTATTGACCAAAGCTGCGCTCAGCCCTTCACCGCCAACCACAAATCGGTGAGCAATATTGCTATAAGTTTGTGCGTCACTTAATGCCAATACCGCGCGTAAGTGAGCCGGTGTTAACTTGAATAATTTAGCTTCCGTCGCGGCAAAAATCTGTTCATGTAATGCAGGCAACAATTCAGCGCCCGTGGGGAGCAGCTCAAGCTCTCCGCCTCGCATTAAAATAGGCACTAAGGCGGTTACCGTCGCATCAAACGCCAGCGGTGTACTAAGTACTGCTTTGGTTATATCGCCGGATTGTGGTAGGTAGCGCTGATACGCAAAGCGCAGATAATTATTGAGGTTGCCATGACTAATAGGCACCCCTTTTGGCTGCCCGGTTGAACCTGAGGTATAAATAACATAAGCAAGCTCGGCCTCTTTAAATGCAGCAGCGTCTTCATCTACCAGCAAACTGGTATCGTAAAACGCAAAGTTCCCTTCGGCTTCGAACAAATCATCAAGCAACAAAAAGTCACTCCCTGCTTCAATCAAACGCTCGGCATCTTCACTTAGCGCCAGCGTCAATACGATGTCTGCATCATTCATGATATAGGCTAAGGTATCGGTTGGCGTGTCATGATGAATTGGCACATAAGTATGGCGCGCTTTTAATATTGCCAGTACCGCAGCCGCCATGTAACTCGAAGACGGCAGTAAAATAGCAATGCGACTTTGCTCGGCAAATGCCATTTCTAATAAACTATTAGCAAGTTGATTCGCGCATTTTTCTAAGGTGAGATAACTACAAGTGAACTCTCCCATGCGCACCGCAGTCTGTAGTGGAGCCTGAAGAGCTGCCTGACTAAACTGAGCCACCCATGGCTGTTGCTCTGTCACTTCTACTGCAACACTTTGCTGCTGTTTTAATAGCGCTAACTGCTGCTCAGCGGGCCACAATGACAATGCTGACAACGGGACATTTGGCTCTGCAAGGCATTGCGATAACACATAACAAAACTGCTGATGGAAACTAACTACACTCGCTTCTTGCCACAAGTTACTGTCATAAAGCCATTCAACGGTGAGTACATCCCCCTCGTCTATCACTGCAACTTCCAAATCTAGTTTGGCACCGCGTACTTTACTTTGGCAAGGCGTCACTTCCAATTGTTCTAGCGTAAGGTTTTCATTTATCTGATTATTTACCCGAAACACGATTTGATGCAGCGGATGTTGAGTGCTTGAGCGTTCAATGTCTAGCTCATCCACTAACACATCGAAGGGAATATGTTGGTGTTGCAACGCGTCGTTTAGTAAGCCTTGAGTTTGCTGTAGTGCTTGGATAAAGGTGGTGTCTTCGCTCCACTTGCTCCTAAGCACTAAGGTATTGATAAAGTTACCAATCATACTTTCAAATGCTTTAAGATGACGCCCTGATACCGGCGTCCCGACAACCACGTCGCGCTGTTGAGAAAAGCGGCTTAACCACAAGGAAAATAGCGTTTGCAGTAACACAAATAAGGTTTGCCCTGAGCGAGTTTGATACGCTCGAAGCGCACTGACCAGCGCTGCTGGTATGGGCTCAATCACTAACGCGCCGCGCGCAGAAGTTGTTGCTTCTCTGCGGTAATCAAGCGGTAGTTCATGCACCTTGGGCAGACCTTGTAATTGCATACGCCAATAATCGAGCTCTTGTTGCCATAGCGAACTCTGCTCCAGCTGCTGCTGCCACATTACATAATCAACATAATGCACCTCTTGCAATGTTGAGGTGTCGCCACTGAGCGCGGCTTTGTATGCCTGTCCTAACGCGTCACTCAAACAAGCAATAGACCAACCATCGGCTGCGATATGATGTAAGGTGATCACAAGGGTAGCCTGCGTGGCTTGCTGCTGATAAAGACTGGCGCGTAGCATCAAATCACGGCTTAAATCGAAGCTGGTTGCGTAATCTTCTGCGATAGCCTGCTCTAACGCATGCGCTTGTTGCTCAGCGGATTTATCAGTCCAGTCGTGCTTAACCAAGGAAAATCGAGCATCAAGATTAACGCTTTGATATGGCTCTCCTTGCGCATTTTGATGGTAATTAAGCGCCAAGACCGGATGTTGCTTAATCACAGTAATAAAGGCTTGCTCTAAGGCCTCAGCATTCAGCTTACCTTTTAATTGGAATATGCCCTGGAGATTATATTGGTTGCTGTGTCCTTGCAGTTGATCAACAAACCATAAGCGCCGCTGTGCAAATGACAAAGGATAATTGGGCTGTGATGGCGCAGGCTGTAGACTTGGTAAAGACGACTGCGACTGAGAGTTAGCCAACATCTCACTTAGTTCAAATACGCTCGGATTGGCAAATACTTGCTTTAAGCTCACCTCCACTGAGAGCTGAGTTCTTAGCTCATTGAGCAATTGCATTGCCAATAAAGAGTGACCACCAATGCTGAAAAAGCTATCGTGCAGCCTCACTTCTGGTGCGCCTGTTAAGGTTTGATAGAGCGCAATTAACTGTCGCTGCAACGCACTTGTCACCTCACTACTTTGGCTTTGAGAAGTTAATGCCAAAGACTGTAATTGTTGGCGGTCTGACTTGCCATTACTCAGGGTGGGTAAGTGTTGGCAAAGCTCTATCCAGCTTGGGATCATCGGCTCAGGCAAGCGACGCTTCAAGCCTTGACGGATAGCCTCGCGCAGATTAGTTGCGGCGCACTGGCTGCTATCAACACTTACCACAAAAGCAACCAAGGCATCTTGTTTGCCGAGCTTGCGCACCACGACTGCTGCCTGCGATACCTCATCAAGCGCTACTAGTGCAGCTTCTATTTCATTAAGGTCAACGCGGTAACCGCGAATTTTCGCTTGTTTGTCAATTCGACCGAGAAATTCAAGCTCGCCGCTCGCATTCAGCCTAACGCCATCACCACTGCGATAAAAACGGGTGCATTGGGTACTATGTTGCAAGCTACTTGTAAACTGAGTTGCGGTCTCTGAAGGCGCATTTATATACCCTTTGGCGAGGCTCGGCCCGCCAATATAGAGCTCACCGGGCATGCCTGCGGGTGTTAGCTTCCCCTGTTTGTTGAGTACACAAGTGGTAACATGTGCCAAAGGCGTGCCGATTGGGTAACTGTGGCCGGTTAGCTTGCTGTCTGTCACTTCATGACAAATCACTCCAACACAAGCCTCCGTCGGACCATAATGGTTGAAAATACGCGCCTCGGGCGTCAGCGCGCGAATGCTATCAACAAGCTGCTCACCTAATGCTTCTCCACCTAACACCCACTGCGAAATGGCGGGCTTTTGCTCCGAAAACTGAGGCAAAAGCACCGAGGCAAAAGAAGGGGTTAATTTAATCAAATTAACTTGCTCAGCCACTAACTTGGCTGCGATTAGGGCCGGTTCTGGGGCTTGGTTTGCAAGAGTCAGCACCACAGTGCCGCCATGAGTAAGCACCGGATACACAGCCGTTAAGCATAAGTCTGTGGCAAGTCCTGTGAGCACGCCCGCTCGCGTATCTTGGTTGTAACTCAATCTCGCCGCAATACTGCTGCAATAGTGGCTCAGCGCGCCATGGCTGATCTCAACCCCTTTGGGCACACCAGTGGAGCCAGAAGTAAACAACACATACGCGCTATCATCAAAACTTGGTGAATAAGTTTGCTGCGGCGCTCCTTTGTTTTGGTTCAGCTCACTATATTTAATAACCTGGATGTCAGCTTCATGTAGCGCTTGGCAAAGAGGCGTTTCGACATTTACTACCACCGTATTACACTCAGCTTGCCCTAGCATTTGTAGCGCTCTTGCAGTGGGCATATTGCCATCAATAGGTAGATACGCGCGGCCACTTTGCATTACGCCAAGCATAGTGACAATGTCACTCATATCACCCGTAGTTATCAGCGCAATGATTGACGCTGGAACATCTAAGTTGTTGGCAATTTGCAAACTTTGGGCATACAACTGCTGATACGTCAGGGTGCGTGATGCTTCGCCATTGGTACTTGGCACAACCACTGCAATCGCATCACCTTGAGTTTGCGCTATATTTCTGATTGCTTGTAGCACCAGCGCCGGCTGGCTGATGTTGTGATTGATATCCGCCGCCTTTGTCGGTACGTTCGTTGATTTGAGCACCAAGTCGTCAATCGGCAGCGCCTCTTTAGCACAATAGCACTGGACGAGTGCCAAATAATCATCGGCAAATTGCTGAATAAGCACATGCTTATAAAGCCCTGTTGCATAAACAAAGTCACACACAAGGGCATCATCTGTATCATCAATAGATAGGGTTAAATCAAATTTCGCAGTGCCATTATCTAGGGCAATTAACTCGGCTTCTAATTGGTTATTTACCGACACCTTATTACTGGCCACACCATTGTAGTTAAATAACACTTGGAACAAGGCGGAATGCGCTGCGGATTTGGGTAGCTCTAGCGCTTCAATGATGTCTTCCACGGCAGCGTTTTGATTACTAAGCCCTTGCAACACTTGACCTTGTAGTGCCTTAATCGCCTCACTCATGGAGTGTTCACCGTTTATCTGCATTCGCAATGGCAAGGTATTAATAAAGCAGCCAAGCATAGTTTCAAACTCGCTTTGCTGGCGATTTGCAACCGGCACCCCTAAGGTAATATCAGCTTGCTCACTGTAACGATAAAGCAAGATGTAGAACACGCCCAGCAAGGCAGTAAAGTGTGTTACGCCATCGTTGTGGCAAGCTTTATCTAATCGTTGTATTTGTTCTGCGTTAAACGAACAACGAACTGTGCCACCTTGGTACTGCTTTTCTTTTTTTCTTGGATAGCTGGTGGGTAATTCAAACGGTGTAAATGCCTCTAACTGCTCAGTCCAATAGGCCAATTGCTGTTGATAGTCTGGGGATTGTCTTAATTGCTGCTCCCAGTGCACATAGTCAACATACTGTAAATCGGGAAGCTCAACACACATCTCTGTTAGCTCATACAGCAGTGCGTTGATAAATACAGTCACGCTCCAGCCATCACTAATAATATGATGCATGTTAACGAGTAACCAGCGGCAATCAGTATGAGAGTTACTCACTAAAGCCGTCACTTGCAGCAGCGACTCGTTGGCAAGATCAAACTGATACCGTACAGCCTGTTTAATCGACTCTGGTAGCTGATTGGGTAGCGCTTCTTCATCCACGGTAATCACAGCAATTTTCATCGCCTCAGCAGGTTCAATTTGCTGCATTACCTTCCCTTCAACCGTGGTAAACCTTGCTCTTAAAATATCGTGCTTAGCTACCACGCGGTTCAAGGCTTGTTCAATGTTCGTGACTAAAAATGGCTGCGATAATTTAACGAGCCCAGCCATATTGTATGCCACGGTGCCTCCTTCATACTTATCAATAAACCACATTCTTTGCTGCGCAGCAGATAGCGCGGTAGATTGCTTTTGTTGCCCCTGAAGGTAGGTGATAAGCGTAGTTTTGTGCGTCTTTATCTTATCCAGAATACCCTCAGGCACCTGCCCAAGCGGTGTTCTAAGTTTTAATTTATCCTGCTGTAAATAAACATAAATCTGTTGACGATCAAGCTCATCTAACCACTGTTTTATTGCAAAGTTATCCATCATTACAAGTCCATCTCCGTCATGGATTTATCACTCAGTGCAGCGCTCAAATCACGATCGCTCACAATATCACTGACTTTTTCTACATTTGGAGTTTGCGCTTCCAGCGCCATGGCATCATGGGCTTGTTTCAGCGCTTCTATACATTCGGCAAGCTCTGCAATACAGGCATGCTCAAAGATGTCGCCAATGGTCAATTTAATATTGAAAGCTTGGTTGAGTCTTGATACCAACTGCATACCAATCACCGAATTGCCACCGCTATCCACAAAACGTGCTGTGACGCCCAACTGCTCAACAGGGAGTAGCGAGATATAGTGCTGGTGCAGCTGTTTTTCTGTTTCAGTGCGGGGAGCCAAGGTGCATATTTCTGAGGCTTTTTCTGCCACTGGCTTTGGCAGTACTTTTCGGTCGCGCTTACCATTTGGCGTCATCGGCCACTGACTTAACCAAACAAAATGCTCAGGCACCATGTAACTTGGTAACCACTCACCAAGCACTTGGCGCAGCCGAGGCGAAGACCACTCGGTAGATAACTCACCATCATCAACAATATACCCACATAGACAAGAGCCTGTTGCTAGTGTTTGCACACAAACATCGACTTCACTGCTATTGAGTATCCGCCCCAAATGATGGCTAATATCACCAAGCTCTATACGGTGACCATGAAGCTTAATTTGGTTATCTAAGCGCCCTTTTACTTCAAAGCGACCATCAGCTAAACGCCTCGCTTTGTCTCCCGTTTTGTATAAACGGCGGCTAATTGAGGTGCTAAATTGATGATTGATAAAGCGCTGCTGGGTCAGCTCCGCTTGATGTAAATAGCCCATAGCAACGCCACTGCCACCAATGTATAACTCGCCCCATACGCCATCGGGTAAAGGCAACCCTTCACCATGACACTCGGTTGGGAGCACAAATAAGCTGGTATTTTGTATCGCTTTACCAATGGTTACCTCTGCGGCATTGTCGATATGTGCCACCGCCGACCAAATCGTGGTTTCGGTTGGCCCGTATAAGTTATAAACCGCTTTGCTGTGACTAAGTAACTGCGCGGCCAGTGCCTGAGATAAAGGCTCACCGCCACTCCACACTTTGATGCCAGAGGTACATGCTGGCGCCGCATTTAGCAGTAATTGCCATAACGTTGGCGTTGCCTGCATCACAGTTACCTGTTGCTGCTCGATAAGCGCGCCAAGCACAGCAGGATCGCTTATACTTTCATCACTTGCCAGCACCACAGACGCACCAACCAGTAATGGTCCAAACAATTCTAGCAAGGCAATATCAAACGCCACCGTGGTGATAGCCAATAAGCGGTCATCTGCCACCAGCCCCGGCTCGCGACACATAGATGCAAGCAAATTAGCAAATGCCCCGTGATTGACTTCAACGCCTTTGGGTTGGCCCGTAGAACCTGAGGTATAAATCACGTACGCTCGCTGCTGAGCTTGAATTAGCAAGCTTGGGCTGCGAGTCGAACTTTTGGCAATTTCTTCCGCATCGCTATCCATGCAGACTCGCTTTAAACCACCATGATTGAATAACGCAAACTCCGCACCGGTGGCATCACACAGCACAACTCTCACTTTGGCATCATGCAAAATATGCGCGATGCGCTCGTCAGGAAAGGTAAGATCAAGTGGTAAAAATGCCGCCCCCACTTTCATCACCGCCATGAGTGCAATCAGCAACTCAGCTCGGCGTGGTAATGCCACCGCCACGATGCTATTGGGCGTTACCTGCTGCTTCATCAAGTAGTGAGCGAGCTGGTTAACACGCGCATCTAGCGTCTCATAACTGAGGCTCATGTCGTCGGCTACCAGCGCCACATGCCCGCTGCAGCGCGACACATTGTGCTGCCACGTTTCAACAAAACTCGTCGCGGCCTTGACCGATTTTTCTTGCTGTAGCGGTAACTCAACCAATCGATACACATCATCACTACTTTGTATCAACTCATTTTGAGCCCCTATCGGTGTGTTGCCTTGAACCTGCGATAGCAAATGGACAAACTTAGCCACGTACTGGGTCATTAATTCAGTATCAAATTGCGCAGTGTGATATTCCACTAACAGTGACCACTGTCCCGCAATACAGGTCATATTTGTCGTCAGTTCAAATTGGCCAAATTTAGCGACACTTGGCTGTACCTCAACTTCTAACCCGTTAAAGCTCGGCAAAGTAGTAACTTTATCTAGATTAAACAAAGTACTAGGTAGAATTAGCTGTTCATCGGCAAGGCTTGCATACGGGTGGGTTTGGTGATCAAAAGCATCAAGTAAGGTATTTTGCACCCGCTGTACCAGCTCACCGATAGTACTAAGACCTGCCATATCCACCACAATGGGTAAGATATTGGTGCAATAGCCCAGTAAGACTTGGTCGAGCAACTCAGGCTCAAACTGCGATGCCAGTCGTTGCCTATCTGATACCGGCACACCGACACTTATCACCGTCTGACTACTTAACTTATGTAGCCACAAGCAATAAAGTGCAAGCATGGTTGCAAATTGCCCACAGCGTAAAGACTGGGCAAGGGTCTCTGTGTTTCGGATTGCACTCGACGAAATGGGTAATGTGAGCTGATTGACTTGGTATGAAGCCGCACTCACCATCGTTGATTTTGGTAGCTCAAGTGGTGTTGAACTGGCTAAGCATTGATGCCAAAAAGCTTGGTTTTTTGCAGCTGCTGGTGAATGCGAATATGCCTGTAAGCTATCAACGTAGTGATTAAAGGAGACCGCTCGGCTTGACGTCTCATTTTGTTTTACATCTTGATTGTAGCGCTCAGCGATTGCTTCCAGCACCATTTGTAGTGAAAGGCCATCGCAGATCACATGATGGGCCACCACACTTAAATAGTGTTGCGCTTTGCCATCACTCAACAGCGTCACTCTACAAAGTGGGTCTTTTGCAAAGTCAAACGGTTGATAACGCAGTGCGGATAGCCGCGTTTGCAATGTTCCTTGGTCGTCCTCACTCCATGGCTCAACATGCAGCTCGGCTTTTTCCACTCGGCAATATTGCATTAAACGCTCACTATCGACACCAAAACGCAAGACTGGGAAGTCGCGGCAGACCGTGGTAACGGCTTGTTGCAGCCGCGCTAACTCGAGCTTACCAGAGAGTTTTACCGTCGCTTGTAATTGATATGCACTCGCCCCTTCGCTTGAGGTCAACGCCATCGCTAATAGTTGTTGCTGGCTAAGGCTAAGTGGAAATGCAGCATCGTCATCACTTTGGCTCGCTTCACCAAAGTAGCCCGCACGTTTTAAGCTAAGTACACTAGCTTCAACTGCGTTTATCACCGCTGCAATGTCTTCATCTGTATGGGCGGCGCTGAAAAAGCAGTTTCGTCCTTCCCAGATAAACACACCGCGCTCTAGCATTTCATAAAAGAACACATCAAGATTTTGCGAAAAGCGAAAACGGAATAATGAGGCAAACGCTTCTATTCGAATGGGTACGTCATGGGTTTCAAAAAACGCATTGAGATGTGCTTTAAATGCCGCGGTTTTGTCGTTGATCCCTTGTTGTAACGCTGGACCTTGCGACTTAATCGCTTGCAACACCGCTTTGGCGCTCGCCATGGTCATTGGATGTTTGCAGAAAGTCCCGGCAAAGAAGGTAGTATCGGTCAAAGGGTAGGAATCATCTCCGTATTGCCAATTTCCTCCGTCAATGGCATCAAGGTAGGTAGCGGCCCCCGCGACCACACCAATAGGCATACCACCACCGACGATTTTGCCATAGGTTGCCATATCGGCCTTAATGCCAAGCAAACCTTGAACACCACCGGGATGTGCTCTAAAGCCAGTGATCATTTCGTCAAAAATGAGGGCAATACCATGTGCTTCAGTGAGCGTACGTAGTTTACGTAAAAACGCCCAAGGCTGATTTTCAGGATGACGGCTTTGTACCGGCTCAACAATCACCGCGGCAATATGTTGCGCCTCTCGGGTAATGATCTCAAGCGCTTCATCATCACCATAAGGTAAGACAAGGTTATCGGCGATTGCGCCGTAGCGCACTCCAGCACACATTGCCTCTACGCCTTGCTCTGGCGATTCAGTTGCTAAAGTACCATCATAGTGCCCATGGTACGCACCTGAGAACTGAACAATTTTATCGCGTTTGGTCACTGTTCTTGCTAGGCGTAGCGCTGTCATGACCGCCTCTGTACCAGAGTTACAAAACGATGCTCGCTCAAGCCCAGTCAGCTCACAGATAAGTGCGGCGACCTCTGGCGCATCGGGACTTGCCAGTCCCAACTGCATCCCGGCTTCAAGCTGCTGCGCCAGTGCAGCTTTGATAAAGTCAGGATTATGACCAAATAAGTTAGTACCAAAGTCCATGGTGATATCAATATAGCGATTATCATCAATATCCCAGATATATGCGCCCTCACAGCGCTTAGAAAATACCGGATAAAGTAGCTCTTTGCTCGACAGTCTAAAGCCCGCCGACGCACGGCAGTCCGCAAGGCGTGCGCGATATTCGCTCACTAGCGCTTTTGAACTGTGCGTTTTCGCAATGTAAGAGTCACTCAATGCAGCAAGGTGTTGACGTATGGCTGGGCTGCTATTGGCATGCTGCACTTGTTTTTGCTGTGCGCCTGGTAATACTGATTGAGCGCTGCTCAGCTGGGGTTTTGATACCACAGTTGCTGTCGAGGTGACTGCACTGTTTTCAACTTTCGCGCCCTGAATATGGCGTAACTGCTGTCCCACCACAGCTTCTAACGCAGCTCTCGCTTCAGCGTTGGTCACTGTGCTTGCCGCCTGCAATTGCGCCTGATAGATAGCGACAAGCGTGTGGTTGTCAGCCTCTACTGCACTACCTTTTGGCGTATCATTCGTTATCGATACAGGTGATGGCAAACTGCCAGCTTGTTGTGAACCTTGCGGCACTTTGAGATAGTCACTATGGCGTTGAATATAGGCCACTAACTTATCGACATCGCTGAGCTCTTGATAAAATTGGCGAACACTAAACTCTAAACCGAATTCCCGCTCGTACACTCTAACGGCCTGCATGATCATCAACGAATCAACCCCCATTTCTAGCAACGGGAGGTTGGTTTGGATAGCATCAGCGGGCATCGACAAGAGTCCCGCTAAGGTATTGAGCACAAAGCTGCGGATCTGAGCATCACGGTCACTTGTATCCACCACAGTCAGAGCTTCGGGCTGTGATTGTTCAGTACCAAAAACCCAGTATGAGCTGCAATCAAATGGATATTGCGGCAAACTCACTCTAGCGCTCGGGCGATTGCCATACACCTGTTGCCATTCGAGCGCCCCGCCTAAATCAAGGTATGTGCCTAAACACTCGGCGAACCTCATGCAGTCATCGCCTTTGGGGTGCAATACATGGGCATAATTGAGCGCTTTGTTATTACTGTTTTCTTGTAGTAAGCCACTCAAAATAGGTTTGGGACCAAGCTCAATCGCTAAGCCATGCTCTAGTGACTCAATCGCAGTTACACAGTCAACAAAGCGAACCGGTGCCATAATTTGCTCAACCCAATACTCGGCCGTAGCGATAAGTGTAGACTCCACTTGCCCCGTCATGGATGAAACAAAAGGCAGCCGAGGCTGTTGGAATCTAACCTGTTCAGCGACTTTCCTAAAGGCGTGTAGCATGGGGTTCATCAGTGGAGAATGGAAAGCGTTTGCCGTATGCAGCGCTTTTACTTTAATTTGCTGTGCTGCAAGCACATCACTGAGGGCTATGATTGCTTCATCAGCACCGGAGAATACGACCCCAGCCTCACCATGGAAGGCTGAGATAACCACTTGCCCCTGAGTCTCGCTCAAGCAATTACGTGCGGCTCTTTCATCACATCTTGCGGCGATCATGCTGCCTTTTATCGGTAATTCATGCATTAGTTGACCACGCGCTGCAATCAACTCAACGCCATCACGAAGCGAGAACACACCCGCAATACAAGCCGCTGCATACTCACCAACGCTATGACTGAGCAGCTGAGATGGCTTTACTCCATAATGCATCAATAAGTTTGCCAAACTGTATTCGACGGCAAACAAGCTCACTTGCGTCCAACGGGTTTGTGCCAGTAGTTCACTATGCTTTTCATCGAATAACACATCCAACAGGCGTGCTCCAAAGCGCTCGCCAATCAGGCTGTCAATTTCATCTAAGTGACTGCGAAACACTGCGTGGTGTTGATATAAAGAGTGAGCCATCAAGGGGTATTGCGAACCTTGTCCGGTGAACAAAAACGCAACTTCTGGAGCAGCATTTGCCGAAGACTGTTCGGCAATAATCGGAACATTAAGTTGCGAAATAAGTGTTTCTCTACTCACACCACTAAACGTTTTATGCATACCTTTAAGCGGTACTTGCTCAGCACTTTGTGCGCAGAAGTCATCAAATGCTTGAGGAGTCAAACTCGACAATCGTTCACTATAGTGACCAGCAAGTTTCTGCAATGCCGCTTTTGATTTAGCAGCCAGAGGCAATAGATAAAACGAAGGCGGTGTTACTTCAGCTTGCATGTCGGGTTTAGGCACAGGCGCTTGTGCGCAGACCACATGGGCATTAGTACCACCAAAACCAAAAGAGCTTAATCCAGCGGCTCTGATTCCCCCCTGTTGTACGGGCCATGTCTGCATGTTTTGCGGCACCATAAATGGGAGCTTTTGCCATGGAATATGCGGATTGAGCGCCTCACTATAGCGCTGTGCAGGAATTTGCCCATGCTGTAAACACAGTAGCGTTTTGATAAGCCCAGCAATACCCGCACCGGACTCTAGGTGACCAATATTCGCTTTTACCGCACCGAGAATAACCGGATCATGACGACTATGGTGTTCTCCATACGTGCGGTTTAATGCTGTGATCTCGATAGGATCGCCAAGCTCCGTACCCGTGCCATGGGTTTCCACATAGTGGATATCTCCCGCCTGCATCTTAGCATTATCAAGGGCGGCATTGATCACAGCCTGTTGCGCGGCACTATTTGGCGCGGTAATGCCATTGCTGCGGCCGTCTTGATTAATTGCACTGCCTTTGAGTACACCAACAATCGGGTCGTTGTCTGCCATGGCTTGTTGTAGCGGCTTTAGCATCACCACCCCAACTCCTTCACTTCGCACATAGCCATCCGCTGCCTGTGAAAAGGTTTTACAATGGCCGTCTGCTGCTAACATCTGAGCGTTTTCACAGGCCTTAGTCACATCATCGCTCAGAATAAGGTTAACGCCCGCCACCAACGCCGCATGCGTTTCTCCATTTCTTAGTGCTTGAATTGCATGATGAAGCGCCACCAGCGATGACGAGCACGCAGTATCAATTGCCACACTTGGGCCGGTAAAATTAAAACTATAAGAAATGCGGTTTGCAGCAATACTCAGTGCTGTGCCTGTGCCTAAATACGCGGTACTTTTTTGCTGTTGTTGCGACAATAAAAAGTAGTCATTTTGCGATATACCAACATACACGCCAATATCGCTGCCTGCGAGCGTGGCGGGTTGGTAACCGGCATGTTGTATGGCGTGATAAGTCGTTTGGAGCAGTAATCTATGTTGTGGGTCGATATGCTTAGCTTCGAGTGGCGAGATCCCGAATAATGCAGCATCAAACTCATCGACATTCTCTAAATAGCCACCGAGTCGGTCGGCTTCAAGATTCGGGCAAAGCTGCTGGCGCTTAGGATCTGGCGTGGTGATCCCATCGCCCTGCTGGCTTAACAGCTGCCATAATGCATCTAATCCATTTGCTGAAGGATAACGACAGGCCATGCCAATCACGGCAATATCTGTATCCGCAATATCTTCAGCTCGGCGAGAAGCTTGCGTCTTATTCGCTTGCTCAGTGGCACCTTTCGACTCGTTAAGCTCTGCCTCTCCTAGGGCTTGAGTAAGCGTACTAAACTGACTCAAATACTGGGCTAGTTCGCGAATTGAGGGATATTCGTAAAGTACCGTAGGCTCAAGGTCTAGCTCGTGTACTTCCATTAACTCCCCAGAGATCCGCACCGCTTTCATCGAATCCACACCTAACGCCAAGAATGGCGCGTCGATATCCAAACTACGCGCGGGCTTATCTATTTCTTGTGCGACTAACTCTTGTAATAACCGCTGAATTTGCTGTAGTGACGACGAAGATGATGGCGCCTCAGCTTGTTGTGGCGTAGCTTCTTCACGGGCACGCGCAATTACTTCAAAATTATTGGCTAAATAACTGCGCTTATTCTCTTGGCGCTGAATTTTACCGCTCGAGGTTTTATGAATGCGACCGGGTTTTATCAATACGATGTCATAAGGCGTAATGCCGTGGTGCTCAACGATCGCAGCAGTGATCTGCTGCAATATCTGCTCTGCATTTAACTTTCTTAGTGCAGTACGCTTTACCTGTTGTACTATCACCAAACGTTCTTCATCGCCATTGGAAGCTACCGAAAACGCCGCACCGCCATTTTGTTCTAAGCTATCGCTTGCTTGTGTAACCGTTAGTTCTATATCTTGCGGGTAGTAGTTTTTACCGCGGAAGATAAGTACGTCTTTGGCGCGTCCTGTAACGAATAATTCCCCACGCTGGATAAAGCCTAAATCACCAGTACGAAGGTAATCTCGCTGGTCAGCACCTTTAATTCTGGCATGAAACGTAGCCTCGGTTGCCGCTGGGTTATTCCAATACCCCTTTGCTACACTTGGGCCAGTTACCCAAATTTCTCCGGTTTCACCATCATTGCAGGCTTCAAAAGACTCTGGATTAACTATCGCAATGCGATGCTCGCCCCAACTCACGCCAGAAGATACGGCGTAATAAGGCTGCTGGTCATCAGCCACATCGAATGCATAAAATACATCTACTACGTCTTCATCTGCGACTAGTTCGGCTTTACCCTGCTGTAGCTTGGTCGCATCTATACGTAATATCCTTGGTTTTTCTAGAAGCCGCCCTCCGGTTGCAAATAAGGTGGTTTCTGCCATGCCGTAACAAGGTGCAATACTCTCTCTTTGTAAACCACATACTTTAAACTTTTGATAAAAGCGCTCTAACGTGCTGGCACGCACAGGTTCTGCGCCATTTAATGCCGAACGCCAATGGGACAAATCTAAGTCTTTAAGGTCTTCATCTTTGACGGTGTCCACACACAGGTCATAGGCAAAGTTTGGCGCGCTTGACGTTAAAGCTTTGGTTTGGGAAAGCAGCTTTAACCAACGCAGTGGTTTTTGCAGAAAATAAGCCGGATTCATCAGCGCAGCTGTCGCACCGATGTAAATTGGGTGCATAATGCCAAAAATCAGTCCCATATCATGGAAATGAGGCAACCAGCTTACAATCGAAGAGTTGCTATCATGACCAAACGCTTCTTTCATGAGCGCCTGATTATCAAGAATATTGTCGTGGGTTACCATTACGCCCTTAGGTGTGCCCGTCGAGCCTGAGGTATATTGTAAAAATGCCAGTTGCCCACCATGAATGTCCGCTCGAGGCCACTGTTGAGTGGTCGATTTAAGTGCAATGTTATCGGTAGTAAATAGTGCTAACTGCGCTAGGCTTGGCTCAGAATCAAGCAATGGCTTGGCGATTTCATTAATCTTTTCACTGGTAAGCGCACCTTTGGCACCTGCGTCTTCAATGATAGCGCGCAGACGATCAACGTTTTGATTCTTCTTGGGTGGATAAACCGGTACCGCAATGATCCCTGCGTATAAACAAGCAAAAAAGGCTTCAATAAATTCAAATCCAGAGTTGTACAGTAACAAAGCTCTGTCACCCGATTCAAAATATTCACTCAATGTCTCAGCAATGGATGCTGCACGTTCATGTAGTTCTTGGTAGGAAATGGTTTTACTTGGTAATGCCTCATCGTAAAAATACTGATAGGCAATATCTTGAGATCGAGTACGCGCTAAACCCGCGAGTATAGTAACAATATTTGTATTCATGCCATCCCCATAACTTGGTTGGGATTCCTTTGGCAACAGCGCGAGCAGTATCTATTTGGCTTGCGGCAGTTAACCATCAGTAACGTTGTAAAAAACCAATCAATTACTTAACCACAACAAACACAGTACCTATTTAAGTAGGTGAACGTTTGTGGGTATATCTATAAAGGTTAACTAACCGCTAAAACCGCGAGCCACGTTAATCAACAGCACCTTTTGCTATTTGCTTGCAGCATATACAACATTGCTGTAATCACTCACTGTCACTTTAACGCATGAATATGGCAACTTTTTTACCATCTTTGTACGTAGAGGTGACGACTTCAAAGTCTCAAATAGAGTTAAAAAAGATCATACTGAAGCTAGTAAAACAAACACAATTTATGTGGCTTCACATCAACGACTCATGATCTGTACTGAAAAAGGCTAGCACAAGAAACTGATAAATAAACCGTTCATTAACAAAAAAGTAAATTTATCCATTACACAAGATTACACTGAGTCGTTTTTAGGAATTGCGTGTTGAGGCATTATCAGAGCAAGCCTTGAATTTTTGCACTGATAATACCGTTCGTAATATTAGGAATTTCATTCTCTTCGAGTAGATGGGCGTATACGTACCAAAACCCAGAGTTCAAGATTCAACCTTTTCCATCGTGGCTTATACATCATATTGCAAAGGATGAAGTGTTTTGGAAATTATAATTCGCATTAATTTCATCACCCAGTGAGGCTTTTAATAACCCGCAGCTTGGCCATCTTTTCTTGTTTCGGATGCTCCGTAGTAAACTCCAGTTTTGCCATCTCGCATAATCGCCTGATAACCGCCATAAGGACCAACTGCTTGTTGTAACTTATGACCTTTTTTTATCAGCTCTCTACGGGTTTCCATCGAAAAGCCAGACTCGAGACTGACATACCCTCCATCAGTCATGATTTCACCGGTTGGTTGCGATGAACCACTATGCAAAATTCGAGGCGCATCGCCCGCTTCTTGTAGATTCATACCAAAGTCAATCATGTTAATCAGGATCTGCGCATGCATTTGCGGTTGAGTCGCGCCTCCCATCACGCCATAGCTCATCCATGGTTTACCATCTTTTGTGACAAAGGCAGGAATAATGGTATGAAATGGTCTTTTACCGGGCGCATAACCGTTGTAGTGGTTTTTATCTAACGCAAATAGCTCGCCTCTATTTTGCAAGACAAAGCCAAGCTTAGCTGGAGTCATACCCGATCCCATACCACGGAAATTACTCTGGATCAGCGACACCATATTCCCTTCCTTATCAGCAGTCGTGAGATAAATGGTATCCCCTTCTATAGGACCTGCATGATCGCGTTTAGCTGCTTTATTTGGATCAATCAATGCACGCCTTTCGTCAGCATATGCTTGCGAAATAAGCGTCGCGACTGGTATCTCATTAAAGTCTGGATCGGCGTAGTATTTTGCCCTATCCGCGAAGGCAAGTTTTTTTGCTTCAACAAAGGTATGAATATACTCTGGGCTGTCGAACCCCATTGCCTTGATATCATAGCCCTCTAAAATATTGAGAATTTGCTGGGCGGCAATGCCCTGACCATTGGGAGGTAGCTCCCATAAGGTGTAGCCGCGATAATCAGCACTTACAGGGTCAACCCACTCACTGTGGTGCTCAGCTAAGTCTTGGTAACTTAAGTATCCACCATTGGCCTTCATGTAACGGTCGATTTCTTTAGCAATTTCGCCTTTATAAAAGGCATCGCGGCCTTTTTCTGCAAGTAACTCATAGGTATTAGCGAGTGCCGGATTCTTAAATATCTCTCCCTTTTTAGGCATTTCCCCCTCAGGCATAAATACTTCTTTAAATCCGGAATATTGCTCACGAGCCGACACCGAGCGCTGCATGTAATAAGCAATCAACTCAGAAACTGGAAAGCCGCTTCTAGCGTAGTCGATACTGGGTTGAAGTAACTGTTTCATTGGCAGTTTGCCAAATTTGTTGTGCAGTTCAAACCAACCATCGACCGCACCGGGCACAGAAACAGGAAGCGGCCCATAGCTTGGAATTGTATCGCCTTGCTGCTGTAACTTTGCAAGCGAAAGGCTTTTTGGTGAACGCCCTGAAGCATTGAGACCAAATAACTTTTGTTGCTTCGCGTCCCACACAATAGCAAATAAGTCACCACCGATACCGCAACCTGTAGGCTCCACTAGGCCAAGCATGGCATTGGCTGCAATTGCAGCATCTATGGCGTTTCCGCCTTGCTTCAATACCTCTATTGCGACTTGGGTTGCCAGTGGTTGAGAAGTTGCAGCCATACCTTGGGTTGCAATAACCTCAGAGCGGCTAGCAAAAGCTTTTCCGGTGATCCTGTCATATGCGAGAGCCGCTGAGCTTACCGAAGCACATAGCATACTAACCAGTGTGCACTTCACGACCTTATTCATTTTTTTTCTCTTCTGTTTTCTTTTTAACCAATATAAAAAGCCAATCCGCTTACAGCAATTCATTTGCGGTCAAAGCGAAAGAAAACGAGATTGGACCTAATGCGAAAACTCAGCACTCCGTCACTATAGCGCTTGATCTACCACAATAATATTCGCTCAAATTTGATACAGTTTTTTATAGCTGGACTACACTAATGATTAGTGATTTTGCGGAAAACTAAACGTGCGCAAGAGCGAAATCTAGTGTCGATGTAATCGCAATGAAAGACCTAACCGAAACCAAGGCTATTGAATTGGTTATTTATGAGTAATCGAGTTATTTCTATCAATTTAAAACAAACACTGACTTGGGGCACGTTACTCTGTGGCTTGTTGCTCTCTTCTCTTATTATCTACATTTCATATGTTAGCCAGCGAGACATGCTGCTCGAAAACTATGAGACAAAACTGAGACAAAATTTAACCCATTTAGGTAAACATCTTTTTACTGAGTTTGTGGAGGACAACGACAATAAGATTAGCCTGACCCTCGAGGATTATTATTCTGACAGTAAATATAAAGCGCTCTTCCTTATTCAAGGAGAAACGCTCGTCAACGAAACTCAACACTCAGTGATTGGACTACAAGTATTTAATCAAGTTATCAGCCAAGCGCAAGCCACAGCAACACTACGCACACTTGATCTCACTGTGGCATTTGACCCTAATCAGCAGCACTTTCTCGCAGCCATTCCCATTTCACCTAAAGTACCCGTTGTTGAGTCCGCGAATTTAGTTAGGCTGATTGCTATTTATGACGTAAGCACCGTTTTTCTTTCGTTACGGCAACAATTGATAACTAAGGCGAGTATTTTGGCGGCATTTTTAATACTCATCACTATTGCGCTACTAAGCTTTACCCATCACTTCATTCATAAACCAATCAAAAGGCTGATCCAAGTAGGTGATGCATTATCCACTAACTCTTTAAGCTGTAGAGCTAAAATCATAGGATATGGGGAGTTTGCAGTACTTGCCAAACAGTTCAACGTGATGGCACAAACGTTAGAGAAAAACTGGCAGCAACAATTACAAATCACTCAAGAATTACAGTGTCACCACGCACTTATTACTAGTGTCTTTGAAGCATTGCCGGATATTTTCTTTATAATCAATACGAGCGGCATCATCTTAGAGTGCCATACCGGAAAATCAGACGACTTATATATATCGCCTGAGCATTTTATAAACAAAAAAATGACGGAGGTGTTGCCTTCTCATGCAGCAAAACAATTTAGCCAAGCCATCAAATCTGCCAATCAGTGCCATCAACTAACCCAAATAGAATATCCGCTGACCATTGCAGAGCAAGCGAAGCTGTTCGAAGCTAGGCTCTCTCCGATCCCAGGGACCGAGCAGCTGGTTATCGCAGTGCGTGATATCACAGAGAAAAAGCGCCAAGAGGAAGTCATCTTACATCACGCTTTTTACGATACATTGACTGATTTACCAAATCGTTTTTTAGCGATGGAGCGGCTATCGCAACAACTGCTTGATGCCGAACGCAACGATGAACTTGCGGTAGTATTTTTTATTGATTTAGATGATTTTAAAAGAATTAATGATTCACTCGGACACGAAATGGGCGATCAAATTCTCCTTGCTTCAGGAGAAAGGCTCAAGCAATCGCTACGTGAGCAAGACACCGTGTCACGCCTCAGTGGCGACGAGTTTATTGTTTTAATGGGCGGATTTAAACATACTGAAGACATTACCTCTGTTGCCAATATGCTGATCAAGCTTTTTCACCATCCCATTATTGTCGGCGATAAAGATTTTAATATTTCCGTCAGTATAGGCGTTGCTATCTATCCTTTAGATGCAAACTCCCCTCAAGCACTACTCAGCTGCGCTGATACCGCAATGTACAATGCCAAAAGTAATGGTCGCAACAATTACTGTCTATTTAATCAAAAGATGAGTCAACAGTTGTCTCGACGCATTGAAATTGAGGAAGCACTGCGTGTAGCAATGAATGAAAACGAGTTAGAAGTGTTTTACCAGCCTCAATTTTATATTGAAGACAGTGATGTATTTGGCGCGGAAGCTTTACTCCGCTGGCACAGTAAAACACTGGGTAATATCTCTCCTGCGGAGTTTATTCCCGTTGCGGAACAAAGCGGATTGATCATCGATATCGGATTGTTTGTGCTCTCAACGGCTATTAAACAAGCACGCCAGTGGCAGCAACACTTAGACTCCGACATCCGTATCGCAATCAATTTATCACCAAGGCAGTTTAAAGACCCAAGCCTTTTGAAACAGATTGAGCTATTAGTAAAAGACATCCCGATTGCCAATCGCTTTATCGAGTTGGAAATCACAGAAGGCGTACTGATCTCAGGACAGGCACAGGTAAAACAGACCCTAACCCAATTACATCAGTTAGGGTTTAAATTATCTTTGGATGATTTTGGTACGGGCTATTCGTCACTGAACTATCTCCGTCATTACCCCTTCGATTTACTCAAAATAGACCGCAGTTTTATCAGCGATATGCTCACCACTCACGAGTCTAAAGCGTTAGTTAAAACTATTATTGCCATGGCGCATAATTTATCGATGAAAGTAGTCGCCGAAGGCGTGGAGACACTGGAGCAATTGCGTTTATTGCAGCAACTGGAGTGTGATTTTGGTCAAGGATACTTGATCAGCAAGCCGCTTTCTGCAGCACAATTTGAAACCTTTTACCATACTAAGATCGAACCAGTTAAGCGCTCTTCTTAGCAAGAAAAACAAACTTTCAAAGCAACATCGCTCCCGAATATCCACTTGAGATAATAAATCAGGGTAAACACAAGACTAATAAAAATAATATGTTAGTATTGCAAGGCAGTGTAAGGATTTTTAATCATGAATATAGAGTTACTAGTTAGCAAAGCCAAGCAAGTATGTGACAACCGTGGCGCGCGTTTTACCCCTATTAGAGAAAAAGTATTCAGACTACTCGCCTCGAAACAAGGTGGTGTTGGTGCGTACGACTTACTTGAAGAGCTTAAGTTGACGGAAGCGGCTGCAAAACCAGCTACCGTATATCGTGCCTTAGACTTTCTTTCTGAGTTGGGCTTTATCCACAAAATTGAAAGTACTAATGCGTTTATGCTTTGCCACCACTTCGATCACACACATCCAGTGCAGTTACTGATCTGTGATAGCTGCGGTAACGTTCAAGAGTTACACTCAAACACGATTTCGCATGAACTAAACAGCCTCGCTGCAGAAACTGGATTTGTGGTTACAGAGCAAACCATTGAGGCTCATGGCCGTTGCGAAAAATGTAAAGATTAAGTGCAGTGAGCAAAAAAGCCCACTACACTTATCACTAAGAGCGACACTAATTTATTAAAAATACATAAGGGAAAGTCCATATGAATGTAGAGTTCATCAACCCCTTTTTATCATCTCTAATCAATGTATTGGCTACTATGGCGCAAACTGAATTGACGCCGGGTAAGCCAAAAATGAAGAAAGACGAAGTCGCACAAGGTGATGTATCGGGTCTGATTGGTATGGTTGGTCCACAGACAAAAGGGTCATTTTCGATCACCTTTGAAGAGGGCCTAGCGTTAACCATAATGGAGCGTATGCTTGGTGAACGCCCTGATTCAATTAATGAAGATGTCACTGATATGGTTGGTGAAATCACCAACATGGTCACTGGCGGCGCTAAAAACCTACTCGGCGAAAAAGGCTACGAGTTTGATATGGCGACACCAGTTGTCGTTTCAGGTCCTGGCCATACTATCACTCATAAATGTGATGGGCCTAAGCTTATTATGCCATTCACCTCACCCGACGGTAATGCCAACATTGAAGTCAGCTTCGATAAACTCGCCTAACAGTTAAAAACACACGTTACTTTATGAGTTGGACTCAAAAACAAATTACCTTGAAGCCTCGAAAACGAGGCTTTCACTTAATAGACGATGAGATTATCTCGCAGCTTCCTGACTTACATGACTATCGTATAGGGCTGCTGCACCTGTTTATACAACACACCTCCGCCAGCCTAACAATAAACGAAAATGCCGACCCAACGGTACGTATGGATATGGAAAGCCACTTTAATCATTTTGTACCACAGAGGCAAAGCTACTACCGCCATGACTATGAGGGTGATGATGATATGCCAGCACATATCAAATCCAGCACCTTAGGATGTGAAGTAACCATTCCCATTTCTGAGGGCCGCCTACGTTTAGGTACTTGGCAAGGTATTTATCTCGGTGAGCATCGTGATCACGGTGGTGTAAGACGTGTTATCGCAACGCTTCAAGGTGACAAAAAAGGCTAGGCGCTCAGCGTTTAGCCTTCAATGTATTCGTAGCTTACTCTTGGAGTGACGTTACACAACAGCTCATATGGAATAGTACCTGCACATTGCGCTATTTCTTCTACTGGTAGGTTTGGTCCCCACATTTCTACTTCGTCACCAACTTGAATGCCATGGGGATTATCACCAATATTCACACTGATCATATCCATCGACACAGTGCCAACTATGCCGTAACGCTGGTTACCAATAACCACTGGTGTGCCAATTTTAGCGTGTCTGGGATAACCATCTCCATAGCCAACACCAATGACGGCAAGATAGGTATCCTGTTCACATTGCCAACGTCCGCCATATCCCACCGCTTGATGCGCCCTCACCCGCTTGATGGCAATAACTTTAGTGGTCAAGCGCATGACTGGTCTTAAACCATGTTGCTGTCCAACGCGAGCGAGCATAGGCGAAACACCATAAAGCATTAGACCGGGACGGATCCAGTCGCCATGAGATTCAGGCCAGCCTATGATCCCCGCAGAGTTTGCCAAACACAATGGTGCGTGACTTTGGCCAACTAAAGACTTAAATAGCACTTGTTGTACTTCGGTTTTATTGTCTTTGATATCATCAGCACAAGCAAAGTGTGTCATTAAGTGGATTTTATCAGCAACATTTTTTGAGCGCTTGAGGCGGGCATAAAACGCTTCAAACTCTTCAGGCTCAACGCCGAGACGGTGCATACCGGTATCTACTTTTAGCCACACTGTGAGCGGCGCATCTAAATCAGCACGCTCAATGGCTTCAAGCTGAGAAATGTCATGCACTATGGTTTGCAAATTATTGGCAAGTAGAATAGGTAAATCAGAAGGATGAAAAAAACCTTCCAACAGGACAATTGGTTTAGTGATGCCACCTGTTCTCAGCGCGAGCGCTTCATCAACTCTCGCCACAGCGAATGCATCTGCATCTTGCAAATGCTGCGCTATTTTAACCAAACCATGGCCGTAAGCATTGGCCTTAAGTACAGCCATAATCTTACTTTTTGGCGCCAGTTTTTGCGTTAGCTGTAGGTTTTCTCTCAGCGCGGTTAAATCTATTTCAGCACTCGCTAGTCGCATTTCATTACTCAATTGACAGTTAATATTCGTCGTCCATTGCTGGACCCGCATAGTTATCGAATCGAGAGTATTGACCTTGGAAGGTTAACCTAACCTTACCGATAGGACCGTTACGCTGCTTACCTATGATGATTTCAGCCGTGCCTTTGTCGGGGCTATCGTCGTTATAAACTTCATCACGATAAATGAACATGATTAAGTCGGCATCCTGCTCGATAGAGCCTGATTCACGTAAGTCGGAGTTAACTGGGCGTTTATCTGCACGTTGTTCTAGCGTACGGTTAAGCTGAGAAAGCGCGATAACTGGGCATTGCAGCTCTTTTGCGAGCGCCTTTAATGAGCGAGAAATTTCAGCAATCTCAAGCGTACGGTTGTCTGAAAGGCTCGGTACGCGCATGAGCTGCAAGTAGTCCACCATGATCATGCTGATCCCACCGTGATCGCGTGCAATTCTTCTAGCGCGTGAACGCACATCTGTTGGCGTAAGGCCGGACGCATCATCAATGTACATCTTGCCTTTTTCCATCAGTAAGCCCATGGTAGATGACAGGCGTGCCCAATCATCATCGTCTAATTGACCGGTACGTACTTTAGTTTGGTTGATACGACCAAGTGAAGCGAGCATCCTCATCATGATCTGTTCTGAAGGCATCTCTAGCGAGTAGATCAGAACCGGCTTATCTTGCGTCATCGCGGCATGCTCAGCCAAGTTCATCGCAAAAGTGGTTTTACCCATCGACGGACGCGCTGCGACAATGATCAAATCAGAAGGCTGTAGTCCTGCCGTCATCTTGTCTAAGTCGCCATAGCCTGTACTTACCCCGGTAACACCATCTTGTGGAGATTGGTAAAGTTCTTCAATTTTATCAACTGTTTTCTCTAGAATGCTATGAATGCTTTGCGGGCCTTCAGTACTTTTAGTGCGCTGCTCAGCAATCTTAAATACCTTGCTCTCAGCTAAGTCTAACAGTTCATGGCTATCTCGTCCCTCAGGATTAAAGCCTGCCTCAGCTATTTCATTCGCCACACCAATCATTTCGCGAACAACCGCGCGCTCACGGACGATACTCGCGTATGCATCAATGTTTGCAGCACTTGGCGTGTTTTTAGCAATCTCAGCAAGATATGAGAAACCACCTATGGTTTCTAACTGATTATTCTTTTCAAGATTCTCAGAAATTGTGATTAAATCGATAGGTTGACTAAGCTCTACCAGCTTTTCCATTGCTTCAAAAATCAGCTTATGGGTTCTGGTATAAAAGTCATGAGACACCACCAATTCCGCAACACGGTCAAAGGCTTCATTATCTAACATCAAGCCACCGAGCACAGATTGCTCAGCTTCAATTGAGTGCGGTGGAACTTTTAAGGTATCGACTTGTATATCTGGTTTAGCCATATCACAACATAGAGAAATTGAAGGCCCTCTATTGTATCTGGTCTACTCATAAGTGCAAATAACAAAAGGCCAGAGTTTGGGGAAACTCTGGCCTTTTGTTGTCCTTATTGCTCTATTGCTTCACTAGTTACGCTTTAGCTCAATATTGCCGCTAACAGTATCGATTTCTACATCAGCATTACCACCGTTAAGCACAAACTCAAGTGAACGAGCTGGGCCATATTTGGCTTTTTTAACTTGCTCTGAACTTAGCTCATTGGTGATATGGCCGCCAGAATGTGCGTTGATTTCAAACCTTGCTGATACATCCGTAGGGAAATAAAGTTCAATATCGCCGCTAACGCTGTCCATATTTATATTGGCGTTATCCAGTAACTTTGCTGCATATACTGCTATTTCGCCGTTAACGGTAGATAAGCGTAGATCTTTTAACTCTGCCATCTTTAACTCGACTTCGCCATTGACGTTTTCTAAGCGCAGCTCGGTCGCGGTGGTTTGCGTTTTAATTTCGCCATTAACGGCGTTAAATCTTAGCTTACCGTTCGAAGCGATATCCTCAATGTCCCCATTGACGGTTTCAAACTGAATATTGCCATCCAAGTCACGACTATCAATATCACCATTTACGGTTTCTAACGCAATTTTACCGCTGATTTTACTCGCTTTAATATTGCCGTTGACCGTTTTGATACGGGCGCCCGCCGTTAAATCAGCCGCTTCAACATCAACCACCACCCCTTCAAAATTTAACTCACTAGTACGAGGCATATAAATGGTAAGTGTAGAGCCATCACCACCGCCCCAACTTTTATAGCGTCTTGGCATCTTCACGATAAACTCGGTTACCTCGCCAGAGGTCTCTAATTTATAACCCTCAGCTTTATCGTCTAACTCGCCTGTCACTTTAAAAACGTTTTTATCCCATGTCTTTATCGTTACGTCACCGCGCTGATTCTCGATGACAACTTTACCATTTGCAGGAACCGACAGTTCTTTATCGATAGACTCTCCTGCGAACACCATCGCAGGTAGTGCCGTTAGGCCAATAATTAATGCTTTCATCCTAATTCTCCTAAATTTGTTGCCAACGAGGTTGGTGAACCTTATTGATTAAGTCGAGTTGCTGCTGATAAACCTGAGCTAACATTTTTAACAGCGCTGCGTTCTCAGGATCTTGCTTTAAAGACAGCTTGATCGCTTGTTCCGCTTGCTCGAGCTCTTGCAATTGTGCCTGCCAATCAGAAGTCAGCGCTGGCTGCGTTTCATATTGAACCAGTAAAGACTGCTTTTGCTGCTCAAAAAAAGCGCTAATATTAGCCAATGAGTCTTGCTTGGGCTGATTCATAATCACTTGCCAAGCGAGTAAACCCGCAATAGTACACGCCGCAATACCTGATAACTTTTGCCAATTACTTTGTTTTGGCGGCTGCATCGGTTGTGCTTGATTGATTGCACGCTCAACGCCTTGCCATAAGTCACGTTGTGGCTTTGGCTGCGACTGTTCGTCATTCAGTGCGGTATGCATAAATTCATCAAAAGATGGTTTAGTCATTGTTGTACCACTCCTGTAATAAGTTACGTGCTCGGTGATATTGCGATTTACTCGACCCTACGGCCATGTTTAACATATTGGCAATTTCCTCGTGGCGATACCCTTCAACAGCATGTAATACGAAGACCAACCTAGCGCGTTCAGGCAATCTGACAATGAGTTTATCTAAGCCATTTAGCTCTCCTAGCTGCTCAGCACCTTGCTCATCCAGCCCGGATTGTTCAAAGCTTACGACCTTTTGTAACCAGTTCTTTTGCTTTCTAAGATAGCTGATAGCAATATTACTGGTCACACTATGAAGCCAAGTCGTAAATTGTGATTGCCCTCTAAATTGGTCTATCTTTTGCCACAGTTGCACAAAAACTTCCTGGCATGCATCTTCTGCATGAGCGGGCTCAGCGAGCAACCTAAGACACAACGCATATACGCGACGATGGTGTTGCTCAAATAGTTCCCGAAATGCACCTTGATCCCCTTGCTGGCATCTAGCCACTAGCGCATCGGTTTGTTCTTGTGTAAATGCCTCTTTGGCATTAATTATCATGCGTCTGTTCCTTTGGGTTGATTCCTTCATCTTCGCATATCGAATGGAACAAACAAAGTCACCAACGCTCAATTGCCAATTTCTACTTTTTTATAAAGTACTTATTTAGACGCAGGTGAAACCAGAAATGGTTTAAAGGGGTTGGAAAAAATTTTACTCTTTTATTTAGCAGCAAAAAGTGGAGCCTAAGCTCCACTTAGGAAAGTTACTCAGCGCTTTTATACCAGTTGTATTAAGTAAATGATCTATCTTGAAGCGGGAAATAGCTTTAGTAGCAAGGCAAAAATTTTGCTATTTAGTTGTTCTAAATGAGAAATTTTTAACGAAGCTAATATGCTATTTCACCCTTCAAATTGATTAGAGAATTAATTCAATTGGTATTAGCTTCACTCTCATCGGCAACTTGGTAGGGTTTATAGTGCCAACCCTTAAAAACCAATGTTGGCTTTTGCCCTGGCGGCTGCACACCAATACCCGAATTTTTTAATGCTTGATCAAAGTGGATCCCTGTACCACCGGTACCGGTGATAGAAGCCCCTCGAACTGTACCATATAATTGCCCACTGCCATTCAACAGAATAGAAGTTAACGGTGAATAAATGGCAGCATATAAAGAAGACGCGCCGCTGAATACAAAACCATTCGGGCCATCAAATGAAGAATACACACTAAATACCGGCAGTTTGCTCTTCTTGGTTAAGCCTTCTTGCTCAGCAATAACCTTAGCACTTGCGCCAATAGAAACTTTGCCAGTGGTGAACACCGTCAAAGAGCTTTCTTTTTCTATCCAAATATGAGTGTCGCCGGTTAATTTCAGATCCCCATCAATCAACCAAATCACATCGCCACCAGAGATCTTAATCTTTCCGTCAGATCCTAGCTTCAACCCTTTAAATGGAAACGCGAGCTGCGTTTTTTCTGTCGCTGTGCCGAGGTTTTGCTCCACCCCTTGGAATAAATAAATGGTGTGCTCTTTTGCAACATACACGCTTGAGCCATTACGCTCGTAAACTGCCTGTTTAGGTTTAAAGTGTAAGATTTGTTGCGCACCTACATTTAAGGAGGAAAAGTCGTTATTTGGATCAATGATGCTATCCATATTAAAAGGCAACGCCAAAGGATCACATTCTTTATTTGGCCTTGCTGGGTCGTAGTCGGGAGAATCTGGATCGTACACTTTTACCGGCTCAACCACTAAATCTGCGACTCTAAATTTAGCATCGGAGTAATGCACTCCATCTTGAACTTGTAAGCCAGTATCTTTAAATTGACCATTACCAGTATATTGAATATCAAACGCATCACCATTTTGGTTGAGGATCTCAGCACCCCACTCCATTTTGGCATCCCCCATGGTACGCACATAACCTTGGATCTTGCCGCCTCTATGTGTGAAAAATCCTCGGCTATAGACATTACCTTCCACTCGAATACCACTCGATGACGGCGAAATATCTACCCCGGTATTTGACCTAACGTCACCCAAAACCGGTGAAGAACCTTTTAAGTAAATCACACCAGATGCTTCTACATCACCTTTAATCGGAGAGTGGCCTGATAGCACCACGTCTGCATCGCCCACCACAGTGTGTACATCACCATCATGGCTTTTTGTTTCTTCGTAAGTGCCTTTCGATGAATCATAGCTGTCGACAGAGCCACTACCAGAAAGATTCACACCTTTACAACCAGTAACCGCATTTTGGAATATGGACTCTTTTGCTGCTGGCCGCAGCTCGAAGCGCGCAACCAGTCGATGATTTGCATGCTCACCATGGCGTTGACCTAAGCTTTCGATTTCAAATTCGTTGCCATCGGCATTAACCGAAATCTGATATTGCGAATCAGCGACAGCTCCGTTACCCGTTTTACTGATACTACCAATAAGTGTCGCCACATCTTGCGGGTTATTTTTGGCAACCTCTGCATCCAGCTTTTGACGATATTCTCTGATCCCTTGTTCAGCCACTAACCTTGCATTAATGTCCTTTTGGAAGTTACCACTTAATCTTTCTTGTACCACACCTTCCTTGAGGGAAGCGAATACCACAACGCTAGCCATGCCGCCGAGCAGCATCACTTTAACCAGTGTAAAACCTTGTTGTTGTTTCATTGTATTAGCTACCTAATCCAGCGTAAAAATTCATCTGTATGCCTGCACCGTATTGTGTCGGAAAACTACTACCTTGTATTGTCACTGTAATTAACTGACCACTGGCATCGGTTGCAAACACAAGTCCAGTTACCCCTTTCAAAAGATTGATATCACCAGTGCCGCGATCGCACACTAAATACTCACCTTGTAAAAAATAACGCTCAGTGTAGTCAACAGTGGGTACACTGCCATCACAAGCGGGTACCCCAGCCAGTTGGCGGATCGTAATATCGGTGGCCGTCACAGCAGGGATTGCTTGTGTCTGCTTAATGCTGCGCATCATTACTCGATTGGTATATCGAACAATCTCTTGCGATGTTGCAAGCTGCTGGCTTGTCGTCACAGTTTCTTTTATCGACGTATATGACGTTGCAATCCCTATCACCAATACTAACCCCACAACCATGGCAACCATGAGTTCCAGTAAGGTATAGCCCTTTATCTGTTTCATGAGCCCCCTCCAGGTGGTGAAGAGCAAGTATCCACAACATCTGGATAACTGGTAGTCAAAGAAACTTGGTTTTCAGCAGGATTTTCTACCCGCTTATCTTCCCAACTCACTGTAAGCTGCATATTATTGCTATATGTCGCGGGCAGCACTAATGTAAAGCGGCTATCAGCAGGATGCAGTTGCTGAATCAGCGGGTTATCAAGCGTCATATCATTGTTGTTATGCTGCAACTCACATAACAAAGGCCATATCCTATCAATTGCATTTTGGCCATGAATTAACGCCATCGTATATTGAAAGCTATTGGAGGCGAACTGTAATGACTTAAGCTGCGTAGCTGCAAGACCTAGTAACATTAATCCAGCCACCAACATCGACACCACAACTTCAATGAGGGAAAACCCCTTACTTAACTGCAATTTTGTTCCGCCTCAGCTAACCAGCTTTGACCACTGACCAACACACATAAACGGTAATCCTGGGTATCGGCAATGTTGTCGGTGATCAATATATTGTTTGTCGCTAGCACTTCACCACTTTCACGCACCATTTGATCGGCAAGTGCCACTTCTATCGAGCTATGTTTAATAGAAAACCGTCCCACCTCGGTCAATTGGCCATTCTCATTGGTTTTAACAACCCAGTCGCTGCCCTCCACAACCAGTGATACTTGCTGCTCACGTCGTACCGCTTCACTTCGGGCCAAGCGATATACCGCCTGCAGTTGATTAGCATGCGTTGCCAATCGGTCTTGCTGAATTTGCTTTATAAAACTGGGCGCAGCTACAGAAGCTAAAATTGCGAGAATTGCCATCGCAATAAGTAGCTCAAGCAAGGTAAATCCTATGTTTTTATTGCCAGCAATCATTGTTTTTCGGTCCCTGTTCACCAAGATGATTAATACTTAGTACACCACACCTGTCCATCGCTTGTGCTTTTCCTGTTATTGGCGTGGCAGTTAATTGGTATCCCAAATTGCGATATTGCCCCACAGCGCCATTCGGTTTATCTGTTGGCGTATATTTAAATGTATAAAAATCTGACTGCGGTAAGTTAGGAAGCAAATTTGCGTCTGGATAACCACTATTGCGGCTATAGATACGCTCAATAACTCCTGCCATTTCCAACATGTTCTGCTGTGCTTGTGAACGGCGGGCATCTTGTACATATTCTACATAAGACGGATATGCTACGCTGGCAGTGATCGCCACGATTGCAACGGCAATTAATAACTCTGTTAGCGTAAAACCTTTATTTACAGACATTTAATTATTCCACCACTATATTGATAGCGCTGTCATTTTATTCCACTTTATGACAGACAAAAGACAAAGAAAAGGGTTAACCTATAATATGTAAACATAACATGGAGCGAAAGTTTCTAAAAAGGAAACTTATTACATCACATTACATCAGTACTACCTTTTGATTTAAGGCAAACTTTGAGCGAGAGGATCATCCATGTCACACCTTAAATTGGTATGAATAAGATTATTATTATGATTTTCTTTGAAGGGTTACTTAATCCAGCCTAAGATTTGGACAACAACAAAACCAATATTCGTGAATTCAATGCACTTAGCATATCTGTTAACTGGTTTTTACTTTCCGAAATTCGAGCTAATATAGGTAAATTAAGTGAATAAAAAGCCGTGTATAAAAATACACGGCTTTTTTAAGCTCAATTAAAAATTAAGCTTCAGCAATTACGATTACTTTGATCGTAGCTGTAACGTCAGAGTGTACTTGGATAGCTACATCGAACTCGCCAGTCTCACGGATAGTACCAAGAGGTAGACGAACTTCTGACTTAGATACCTCAACACCTACTGCAGAGATAGCATCAGCAATATCGCGAGTACCGATAGAACCGAATAGCTTACCTTCGTCACCCGCTTTAGAAACTAGAGTTACTTCAGCTAGTGCTTCTAGTTTTTCAGCGCGTGCCTGTGCAGCAACTAGCTCTTCAGCGATTTTCGCTTCAAGCTCAGCGCGACGTGCTTCGAAAGTTTCAATGTTAGATTTAGTTGCAGGAACTGCTTTACCCTTAGGGAATAAGAAGTTACGTGCGAAGCCAGATTTAACATTAACCTGATCACCTAGGCTACCTAGGTTTGCAATTTTGTCTAGTAGAATAACTTGCATGTCTCTACACCTTTTAAAAACTAGTAATCAGCTGCTTACTTGTGTAAGTCAGTGTATGGAAGAAGGGCTAGGTAGCGAGCACGCTTAATAGCAGTTGCTAGCTGACGCTGGTATTTAGCGCTAGTACCTGTGATACGGCTAGGTACGATTTTGCCACTTTCTGTTACGTAGTTTCTAAGAGTAGCCAGATCTTTGTAATCAATTTGTTGTACGCCTTCCGCTTTAAAACGGCAGAACTTACGACGTCTGAAATAACGTGCCATGAGTAATTTCCTCAATTAATTCTTTCAATATGTTGTGCGTGCAATACCAGCTGACTCAAGCCATTTCGGCTCTCGTGGCGATTTATAAAACCGCGAACTTGTAATGCTTGCCCAACGTATAAATGCTCAGTTTGGTTTCGGAACTGTTCTCCACTGGCAACCACTTGAATACGCACGTAGGCATTTCGAGTAAGGTCAGCCTCTAGCTGCATTGATTTGTGCTCAAGTACAAATATACAGTGTGGGATCCCAGCTGGGCTTTGACTAAATTTAGGTGTTTTACATATCACGCCCGAGAGCAGATATTGATTGGTATACAGGTCAACCTGAGTACTCACCATTACCTCGAAAGGTTAGTCAAATCCGAAATCAACAACGATTAAGCAGAAGCTGCTTCTTTTTTCTCTTCTTTTGCAAGAGGAGATGCTTCAGTTACTGCATTTTTAGTACGCATAACTAGGTTACGAAGCACTGCATCGTTGTAGCGGAAAGAAGTTTCAAGCTCGTTGATTACTTCAGTTGGTGCTTCAACGTTCAATAGAACATAGTGTGCTTTGTGAAGCTTTTCGATTGGGTAAGCCAGTTGACGACGACCCCAGTCTTCTAGACGGTGAATAGTACCGCCAGCTTCAGTGATAGCACCAGTATAACGCTCGATCATACCAGGTACTTGCTCACTTTGATCTGGGTGAACCATGAATACGATTTCGTAATGACGCATGGATATTCCTTACGGTTAGTATAGCCTTGTCCCGTTTCGGCCAGTCGGGGTAAGGCAAGGAACGATAATAGTAGGGCCGAAAGAGCGCGTATTTTACGCGTAGCATTAAAATTAAGCAATCAGTTTGTTGTGAAAAATTGGTGGAATAAGACTATATCTGCAAGGTTTTTTTAGAGTGATTGAAAAGTAAGAATATTTAGGAGAGTTGGAGCGGCACACGAGGTTCGAACTCGTGACCTCGACCTTGGCAAGGTCGCGCTCTACCAGCTGAGCTAGTGCCGCATTCCATAGTTAGCTCATTATATTGTCGGTAATTACGCAAGGTCGCGTTGATTACCTACTGCAGCTGAGCTAGTGCCGCATTCCATTATTAGCTCGTTATGTTGTCGGTAATTACGCAAGGTCGCGTTGATTACCTACTGCAGCTGAGCTAGTGCCGCATTCCATTATTAGCTCGTTATGTTGTTGGTAATTACGCAAGGTCGCGTTGATTACCTACTGCAGCTGAGCTAGTGCCGCATTCCGATGTAGCTCTTAATTTTCCGCTGGGCGCAACTTTGAGGTCGCGTCTAACGTTTTAGCAGCTGAGCTAGCGCCGCGCTTGGGCTAAAAACCCCGCAGGGCTTGTCGTCTCAAGCGGGGCAGGATTCTACAAGATAAAATTTGCTTTGCAAGTATTTTTTTAAACTTTGAAGAATTTTTCTTGGTAAACTTTCAGCTCCATGATGGAGTCTTTGATATCATCCAGTGCTAAGTGAGAGCTTTTTTTCTTTATCTCTCCCAATAGTTCAGGCTTCCAGCGTCTCGCAAGTTCTTTTATCGTACTGACGTCCAAATTGCGATAGTGGAAATAAGCTTCTAGCTCTGGCATGTATTTGTTGAGGAATCGACGGTCTTGACCAATAGAATTACCACACATTGGAGAAGCTCCTGGCGGCACCCACTCTTTAAGGAAATCTAGTGTTTGCTTAACTGCATCTGCTTCCGTGAATTTACTCGCTTTACAGCGAGCAGTCAGACCTGAGCGACCATGTTGATTGGTGCACCACTCATCCATATTGTCCAACAGCTCATCACTTTGATGAATTGCCACTACTGGACCTTCAGCTAAAACATTGAGATCACCGTCTGTGATCACCGTCGCGATTTCTAAGATTTTATCTGTTTTCGGTTCTAGCCCCGTCATCTCTAGATCGAGCCAGATCAAGTTTGATTCATGAAAAGTCATACTTTACCTTAGCGGTACTTTCCTTTAGATCCAATGCAATTAGATATATCATATTAGTTTAAACACTCGACCTAAAGCTTTTTTTACCATGCGCGGCGTTTTATTGATTTATAGCCTAAATTTGAACGCTCTGCACGCCAAAGCTTAAACAGATTATAAACATGGCAAAGAAAAAGAAACTCAGTAAGGGCCAATCCCGTCGGATTAGAGCCAATCATCAGAAGCGAATCGATAAAGCGAAGGAGACAGAAGTATCTGATGTTTCATGGCAAAACGACAACTTGGGGCCAACAGAAGCCGCAGTGGTGATCAGCCGCTTCGGCCAACATGCGGATATAGAAACCACAGACCAAGAAGTTTTGCGTTGCAATATCCGTCGTACCGTAACAAGCTTAGTTTGCGGTGATGAAGTCATTTTTCGTCGTGCCAAGGTCAGTGATGGTGACTTAGCCGGCGTAATTGAGGCTGTGCATGAAAGGCGCACGCAACTCACTCGTCCAGATTTTTATGACGGTGTGAAAGTTGTCGCTGCGAATATTGACCAAATATTGATGGTGTCGGCCGTTGTGCCCGAATTTACCCCTCAAATCATCGATCGCTATTTAGTCGCTTGTGAGGATATGGGGATAGAGCCGATTTTATTACTCAATAAGATTGATTTGCTTGACCAAGAAAGCCTCGAATATATTGATGAAGTCTTAGATATATATCGTGAGCTTGGCTATCGCGTACTGTTAGTCAGTACAAAGTCAGGCGAAGGCATTGACGAGTTAAAACACATGCTTGAGGACAAAAATAACATTTTTGTTGGTCAATCAGGGGTTGGCAAATCAACGTTGGTTAATACGGTACTGCCCAATGCAGATATTCTCACCAAAGAAGTCTCCGAAAATAGTGGCTTAGGGCAACATACAACCACAGTATCGCGCTTACACCACTTGCCGTCCGGTGGAAACCTGATCGACAGCCCCGGGATCCGTGAGTTCGGCCTATGGCACTTAGACGTAGAACGCGTCACTTGGTGCTTTAAAGAATTTAGGGAGTTTATTGGCGGCTGCCGCTTTAGAGACTGTAAACACCTGAACGATCCGGGATGCTTACTTCGTGAAGCCGTAGATGAAGGTAAAATCAGTGAATTACGTTTTGAAAGTTACCATCGTATTTTAGAATCTATGGCTGATGGCCGCGCAGGTGCGCGCGCGCCGAGAGTCTGATAATATTTGCTAAATTGGCTCAATGACTTGAGCCCGATAGCCACTTCGCAATACAAAAAAGCGAAAGTGACAAGACTAATAATTAGGAACTGTTAAAAGTGAATTTGGATAAACTAAAAATTGCCATGCAATATGCATTACCTAAACATGCGGTTTCTCGTTTGGTTGGTAAGCTTGCCGCAGCAGAAGCTGGCGCCTTAACCACAAAGCTAATTAAGCTGTTTATCAAACAATATAAAATCGACATGAGCGAGGCATTGCACGAAGATCCAGCTCACTATAAAACCTTTAACGAGTTTTTTACCCGTCCACTGAAACCGGGGATCCGCCCTTTGGCAGAAGAGAGCGATATCCTTGCCCACCCAGTTGATGGTGCAATCAGCCAACTTGGTGATGTCGTCGATGGTCAAATTATCCAAGCTAAGGGTCACAACTACAGCTTACAGACGCTGCTAGGCGGTAAAGAAGAAGATGTTGCGCCTTATGTTGGTGGTAAGTTTGCAACGATTTATCTAGCACCGAAGGATTATCACCGTATCCACATGCCGGTTGATGGCACACTTCGTAAGATGATTTATGTACCGGGCGATTTGTTCTCAGTAAATCCACTTACCGCGCAAAATGTGCCTAATTTATTTGCTCGTAACGAGCGAGTTGTTGCTATTTTTGACACTGAGATTGGTCCGCTTTCCATGGTACTGGTTGGTGCAACTATCGTCGCGAGCATTGAGACGATTTGGGCCGGTACAGTGACACCACCAGCCGGAAGAGATGTCTTTACTTGGACATATCCAGCAGAAGGTGACAACGCGATAACGCTGAAAAAAGGCGAAGAGATGGGTCGCTTTAAACTTGGCTCTACCGTGATCTTAGCGTGGGGGGCAAATAAGGCTGAGTTCTTAGATGGCCAAAACCCAGAGACCGTCACACGCATGGGTACGCCTTTCGCAAAAATAGCAGAGTAAATTACTTTTATACCAATTTGCTTAATTAAGTGACCTATTTTGAGGCGAGAAAATCTTGTCGATAACAAGGCAAAAATTTTGCTATTTAGTTTGTTCTAAATAAGAAATTTTTAACGCCGTTAGCGTCAGATTTACTCCTTCAAATTGAGCAAGTATTAAGACTAGTTGGTATTAGTGGCTTGAAACTACTTCAAGCCACAACATTCACACTCTGGGTTTTTACTGAGCCCATACAGCTTTTGCTGCAAACTCATAGCATCTAGCGTACAAAATACACTTCCTTGATGATGTCCAAGTAGCACATTTATGGTCAATAAAGCTTGCTGCGCGCCGATCACTCCCAGTAATGGACTAATGACGCCAAAGTTGTCACAATTCTCCACAGGTGTTTGCGAACCTTCAGGGAAAACGCAAGCATAACAAGGTGACTCAACCCTAAAATCAAAGCACATGAGTTGGCCTTGTGTGGCAATCGCGGCTCCTGCTATCAACACCTTGCTCGCTCGATAACAATACCTATTGAGTAAATAACGGGTGGTAAAGTTATCGCTGCAGTCCAGGACAATATCTGCATCATGGAGCAACTCAGCGACGTTTTTATCAGTCAATCTCGCATTAATTGGTGCTAACGTGATCTCGTTATTGAGACTTGCCAGCACCTTTCCTGCCGCTTTGGCTTTTTGCTGACCAAGGTGGTTCACCTTATACAGAATTTGCCTTTGTAAGTTAGACAATTCCACGTCGTCGTCATCAACAAAAGTAAGCTTACCAATGCCACTCGCCGCTAAGTAAAACAACGCCGGGCTTCCCAGCCCACCGCAGCCAATCACAGCCACATGCGCCTGTTTCAATGCGAGTTGGCCTTGCTCACCAACCTCTTTTAACAGCAAATGGCGACTATACCTTAGCCGCTCTTTGTCATTGAGTTCAGTCATGTCTCGCCATAGCTTGCTTTAATTCAAGTACAGCCTGCTGTGGGTCTTGGGCTTCTGTGATAGCTCTTACAACCGCGATACTAGAAACGCCAGTTGCAGCTACTTCTGGCACGCGACTAAGGTCAATGCCTCCAATAGCGACGGTTGGATAGCTACTCTGCATCAAAGGTACAAAGTGCATCAGCTTTTCCAACCCCTGGATTTGGCCGGTCATGTCTTTGGTCGTGGTTGGGTAGATAGCACCAAAAGCCAAATAACTTGGGCGATAGTTATGTGCCCTGAGCATTTCATAAAAACCATGGGTCGAAATACCCAAGCGCAGCCCTGCCTCTTGAATGGCAACAAGATTAGCCTTATCAATATCCTCTTGGCCTAAATGAATTCCATAGGCGCCGTGTTTAATCGCTAACTGCCAGTAATCGTTAATAAACACCTTCGCATCGTATTTTTGTCCAAGTGCAATGGCAGTTTGTATTTCAGCTTCAAGATTAGCTTGCTCTGGATCTTTGATTCTCAGCTGCACCGTATCGACACCTAAAGCAAGACATTTTTCCACCCAATCAGCGCTGTTTACTACTGCATAAAGCCCAATAGGGTCGTCAATGCTGGCAAAGCCCGCGGCAAAATTAAACTCCTCAGGTAATGCAAACTCTAGTTCATCAGCAAGCCAAGAGCCCGCTTCTATCACTTGCGGATAATCATTAAGATCAACAGGGAAACTCGTGTGCGCAACAGGGCCCACACCTTCGCCATAACGTATCGCCGCTTTTAACCCAGCGTTGATATACGCTTTTGCAAGAATAAAGGCATCTTTAAATGGGTACTCCTTGGCCATACATGCCGCGATCACTGACGATAAACTACACCCAGTACCGTGGCTATGCGGTGTTTGAATTTTCTCATTGCCAAGCCAATACTCAGTATCTCCCGCTAAGCCATAATCAATGCAGTAGCCTTTTGGGTAATTCCAATGACCACCTTTAATGATCACCGACTTTGCACCGAATTCACGCAATTTGGCAGCAGCCTCTTTTACCGCATCAGGACCTATCAAATACACGCCTGTCAGCAGCTGAGTTTCGTGTGTATTGGGTGTAATGATATCCACCAGCGGTAATAAATGGGTTTTTAACGCATCCACCGTGTCGTCTTCGGTTAATGAATCCCCGCTGGTCGCGATAGCCACAGGGTCATAAACCACGAGCGGCGGCTTTTCCCATGTTGCTTTATAATGCACGAGGTGCTCAGCAATCAGTTGGATCTGCTGAACATTGGCGAGCATGCCAATCTTTATCACCGTTGCAGGCATATCTTGCGAAAGCGCCGTCAGCTGAGAGTCGATAACCGTGGTCGATACCGGGTTTAGCGCTTCCACCCCTAAACTATTTTGCGCCGTCAACGCAGTTACTACGGTACAACAATGAACATTAAAGCTCTGCGTTGCTTTGATATCCGCTTGAATACCAGCGCCGCCGCCAGAATCAGAACCCGCAATACTCCAAACGATATGTGACAAAGAGAACTCCTTATATAGTTATCCGCAATTCAAGTTAGTTTGCGTGCCAAAAAGGCATGCCTAAGGTTGGCGTAGAAGGTGATGCCACCTCTTTTTGTGGCATTGCTTTTGCCAAATAAGACAGGCGCCCTGCAACCGTGCTGGCTTCAAACGCTTTTGCCATGGTGATAGGACAACCCGCCCCTGCCACTGCCGAATTTAATAGTACGGCATCATAACCTAGCTCAAGTGCTTGGCAAGCATGAGACGGCAAGCCGAGTCCCGCGTCCACAATCAAGGTTTGATGGGGCAAACGTGTGCGAATGGTTTGTAGGTTATATGGATTTAACAGCCCTTTTCCCGTACCAATTGGCGCGCCCCATGGCATTAAAACTTCACATCCAAGCGCATCCAAACGCTGACATAGCACCAAATCATCAGTGCAGTAAGGCAATACTTTAAACCCTTCTTTTATCAAGATTTCGGTGGCTTCGAGCAATGCAATTGGGTCTGGCTGCAAGTTATATTCATCGCCAATAAGTTCAAGTTTAATCCAATCAGTGGCAAACACTTCCCGGCACATCTGCGCCAAAGTCACCGCTTCTTTTACGCTATGACAACCAGCTGTGTTTGGTAAGACTCGTAGTTCCATCTCTTTGATAAGCGACCAAAAGTCATCACCCGCCTGCTTAGTTTGCTGGCGTCTCAGCGACACAGTAACAATTTCAGCACCCGAGGTGGCGATAGCCCCCTGCATTACCTCTGGAGAAGGATAAAGTGCCGAGCCAATTAGCATGCGGCTAGTAAATTGTTCACCATAAATAGTGAGCTTAGTATCAGTCATAGACTGCATGTTTATCCCCCTTGAATTGGTGATAAAAGCTCAATCTTATCACCGTCGCTCAATGTCACGCTTGGCAGCTCCGTACGGGAAACAAAAGTACCATTAAGCGCGACGGCAAAAGGCGGTTTGGCACCTCTGGCTTCAATAAATTCCTGAATATTTTGCTCGCGGTTGATATTAATCGTTTCGCCATTAAATTCGACTTTCATAATAACTCCTTAGATAGTGCTTGTTTCACGATAAGCGGTGCTAGCAAATAACCGTGTCTATATAGGCCATTGATACTGATCACATTACCTTGCTGTTCAATTTTGGGGTGATTATCTTTAAACGCAGGTCTAAGTCCTGCTAATAAAGACAATACTCGCGCTTCGGCAAACCCACGATGAACCGAATAAGCAGCAGAGAGTAATTCGAGTGTAGAACGTACCGTTATCTCATCATTATCTTGCGACTCAATTTCCGTCGCACCAATAACAAACTGATGATCTGGTTTTGGCGCAATGTAAATGGGGTATCTTGGGTGCATCAAGCGCACAGGTCGGGTCAAGGTCACTTCTGGGGCATAAATTCTCGCCACTTCGCCGCGCACGCCACGAAGCCCATTACACGTGGCTTTCGCGCCAAGACCGCGACAGTCAATCACCCAATCATACGCTTGACTAAGCTGCGCCTTTTTCGCTTCATCACAATGGACAGCGTAGTTAATCTCTACCCCTTGCTTCATCAATGTTGCCGTACTACTTTGATAAAACGCCTGATTATCAAGCTGGCCTTCGCAAGGTAAATACAAACCTTGATGGAACACACCACCAAGTTCTGGTTCCAATTGCGCGATCCGAGCACCATTCACCACTTCCGCGCTATGATCTTGTAACGGCTTTAAGCGCTGCTGAAAACTCACTAAATCACCACGGTCTTGGCCATGCGCCACAATAAGGGAGCCTTGCTGCTGGAAAAATACTGAGCTTTCCAGTTTAGCCAGTAATTGTGGCCAGAGTTTCATGGACTCCAGCCCCTGCAGTGCCAACGCCTCATCGCATATCACAGACTCAGCCAACGGCGCTAACATGGCCGCCGCCACACTACCTGCTGAGCTCTCAGTACCTTGCTTTGCTTGTTCAAATACGCTGATTTGATAACGCTCAGCGAGCATCAATGCAGCGATACGCCCTGTTAAGCCAAAACCCAAGATAGCAACACGTGCTTGAGTAGACATAGCTACACTCCTAAAGTTAGCCACCCGACAGGCATCAAGGTGGCTATGATGGGTTAGGTTATATCGCTTTGTGGTAAAGCTCAGAGCCCGACTGCTTAAACTCTTCTGATTTTGCTTTCATCTCGGCTTCAACATCCACCATTTTAATGCTGATCTCTTCACCTACATTATTAGGATCAATACCTCGCGCTTCTAATTCTTTTGCATAGTCACGCACATCCTGAGTGATCTTCATTGAGCAGAATTTTGGACCACACATAGAGCAGAAGTGAGCGACTTTGCCCGACTCTTGCGGCAAGGTCTCATCGTGATATTCTCGAGCACGCTCTGGATCTAGACCGAGATTAAATTGGTCGTGCCAGCGAAACTCAAAGCGCGCTTTAGACAGCGCATTGTCACGAACTTGAGCGCCCGGGTGGCCTTTCGCCAGATCCGCTGCATGCGCCGCTATTTTGTAGGTGATCAGGCCTTCTTTTACATCTTCTTTATTCGGTAAGCCTAAGTGTTCTTTTGGTGTCACATAGCACAGCATCGCACAGCCATACCAAGCAATTTGCGCCGCACCAATCCCTGAAGTAAAGTGATCATAGCCCGGAGCGATATCGGTAGTGAGTGGGCCAAGCGTGTAAAACGGTGCTTCATCGCAGTGCTTTAGCTGCTCTTCCATATTCTCTTTGATCATATGCATCGGCACATGTCCTGGGCCTTCAATAAAGACCTGAACATCGTGTTTCCACGCAAGCTTGGTTAACTCACCAAGGGTACGCAGTTCGCTAAATTGCGCTTCATCATTGGCATCGGCAATAGAACCCGGACGCAAACCATCACCCAATGAGAAACAAACATCATACTGTTTTAAGATTTCACAGATTTCTTCAAAGTGCGTATAGAGGAAGTTTTCTTTGTGATGCGCTAAACACCACTTCGCCATAATTGAACCACCGCGAGACACAATACCGGTCACGCGTTTTGCCGTCATCGGCACGTAACGCAGTAGTACTCCCGCGTGGATAGTAAAGTAATCCACGCCTTGCTCAGCTTGCTCAATCAAGGTATCGCGGAAGATCTCCCACGTAAGGTCTTCGGCAACGCCATTGACTTTTTCTAGTGCCTGATAGATTGGAACCGTACCGATTGGCACGGGAGAGTTACGTACCACCCACTCGCGAGTTTCATGAATGTAGCGCCCTGTCGACAGATCCATTACGGTATCTGCACCCCAACGGGTCGACCATACCATTTTTTCTACTTCTTCTTCGATAGAGGAGGTCACTGATGAGTTACCAATATTGGCGTTAACTTTTACTAAGAAGTTACGTCCAATGATCATCGGCTCAGTCTCAGGGTGATTGATATTGTTTGGCAGTACAGCACGACCACGAGCAATTTCATCACGGACAAATTCAGGCGTAATAAACTCAGGAATACTGGCTCCAAACGATTGGCCTTTGTGTTGCTGCGCCAGCAATTCTTCACGCAACTTAGCGCGTCCCATATTTTCACGGATCGCCACATATTCCATTTCAGGTGTCACTATGCCTTGGCGGGCGTAGTGCATTTGTGTGACATTTTTACCCGCCTTGGCACGGCGAATTTTAGGTAAATGTTCAAAGCGAATATGATCAAGTCCTTCATCCGCCATACGCTGCTGGGAAAACTGTGACGTCACCGACTCTAGCATTTCGGTATCATCGCGCTCAACTATCCACTGCGCTCTAAATTTAGGAAGACCAGCACGAACGTCAACCGGTACTTCAGGGTCTGTGTATGGACCTGAAGTATCATAAACACGAATAGGGTCGTTTGATTCAAATACCGGATTTTCTTCGGTGCCACCAACAAACGAATCACTTAGCGTGATTTCACGCATACCAACGCGTACGCCTGTTTGTTCGCCCTCCACATAAACTTTATGTGAGTTTGGAAAAGGTTGGCCTTTAAGATTATGGATAAATTCTGCCGCGGCTGCTCGCGCTTCACGACGACTTAGCTTGCTACTATTGTTTGACATGACGTCCCTCTTATTTTCATACAAAGGTGTCTTGTCAGATCTCCAAAAGGAGAGAGACGAGGATAGTCCTCGGGTAAGGTGGATAGCAATAAACCACTATTGCTACAGACAAACGCAGCACGTTTGCTGTCTTGTTCCCTACGCAGGCATTAACCTGATCAGGTCCACGGATCCCGCAAAATGCGATCTCAGCCCGACTATCTGCAACAAATTTGTTGCAAAAACTCAAGGCACTCCGACAAGTAACGAATTAGCGCCAGTCTACTTGCTAACACGAAAGCTCGCAAGCACTGACACTGGAATTCTTATTTTCAGCTTATTGTTTAATAAAACTAAACTGAGGTTTTCCTTTCAAGGTCAACTTATTAGCATTCACTTCAAGCAAGACACCAATTTGTAATTGGTTAATAAGCTGCGACTCAACCTGAGCGATTTCTTCACCACAGTACTTACGCGTCATGCCTAAGTTTTTAACTTTTAGCTGCCCTTCGACAATTTCGCCTTCACCAAAAAAGCGATTACAACCCGCAAAACCATTGACTTGCAGCGCATCAATAAAGCGAATATCAATAGGCTTTTCACCAAGTCTGACGTCTGATTGTAACTGCGCAATATTTTGGCCGTTGATACTCTGTAACTGCCAAGCGGAATACTTAAGCGCTTCCGTGTCTACCTTCCCTGTCGATATACATCCACTGAGCGCCATTATTGCGCCGATTATGCTGATGAATTTCATGGTAAACCATCTATTTTATGCCCTGACTTTATTATAACGTTTCAAGACGCAAAAATTGCAGTAAAATTCTGTAAAATTGTCTTACCTGAATGTTTTAACACCAACTATTTCACAAATTGCTGCTCTTCAAATAAATGAGTAATAGCCTCAGGTAAAAACGGCCTACCACGCTCGTTGAGTGACGTGCCGGTGACAATAGCATCTAACATCAGTTTATTGTCATACGCTCTGATTACTTTTTGTTTAAAGGCAAATTTAACTTTGCTCTCGCGCTCAAGCGCAACTTCTACGTAAAATTCATCGCCTGGTCGTAGTGAGCCTCGATAATTCATTTCACTACGAATAACGACTAAGTTTATTTTTTGCTCTGCAAGTGCAGCAAAGTCAACGTTATTCGCTAATAAAAACTCATGTCTTGCATGCTCTAAATAATTAAAATATACACTGTTATTCACGATACCTTGTAAGTCACACTCGTAGTCTCGGACTTTAAAATCAACTTTAAAACTCATTTCTGACCTGTTTGTTTAGTATTAACGGGCTAACATATAACACAATTTCACTGTTAACTGGTCTGGCTTTTGCTAAACTGTGCCCAATTAAAAATGGGACAAAGATTAAGCATGAAGTTAAAACTCTCTACGATCACCTTGGCATTGCTGCCATTTTTATCTCATCAGGCGCTTGCCGACGATAACTTGGAAACCATAGTCGTCACAGGTGACTTCCAAAATGAAACGATCCAGACATTAAGCGCAAGCGCGTCAGTGGTTGACGAGCTCACGATTAATAAACGCGGCGCGCAATATTTAGATGAAATATTGGGGGCCACTGCCAATGTTAACTTTACAGCTGGTGCGGCTCGTGGTCGCTTTATGCAGATCCGTGGCGTTGGTTTACGTTCACAATTTGTTGATCCCATTTATCCCAGCGTTGGATTATTAATTGACGGTATTAATTACTCAGGATTAGGCGCCAGTGCGTTGCTATTTGATACTGAATCTGTAGTCGTGTATCGCGGCCCTCAGGGTACTAAGTTCGGCTCAGATGCTTTAGCAGGAATCGTTGAAGTAAACACCCAAGCCGCTACCATAGCGCCATCATTAAAAGTGAAATTAGGTGCGGGCAATTACGGTAGCTATGAAGCTGGACTGGCTGCGGGCACAGGGTTAAGTGACAACACAGCAGCCCGTGTCAGCCTTTATCAACGAGAGTCAGACGGCTATGTAGATAATCTTTATCTAAATAAACCCACTCAGCAACAAGACGAGCAAGTAGCAAGAGTGAAACTTAACTCTCAAGTGAGCGACAACCTTGCGCTAGAGTTCGCTTATCACCATATTGACACTGAAAATGGTTACGACGGTTTTACCTTGGATAATTCACGTAACAGCGTCGCTGATACCCCGGGCCAAGACAACCTCAGCTCAGATGCGTTTTCACTACGCGGAATTTATACGCGCGCAGACTTATTCAATGTGGAATTTAAAGTATCTGGGCTAGATGCTGACACTCTATATAGCTACGACGAAGATTGGGTATGTAATGACGCAGCTAAACCTGCGCTGTGTGCAGCAGGTTTGCACCCAGAAGGATATAGCTCAACCGACGCCTATGAGCGTAACCACGAAAAAGGCAACATAGAGTTTTTACTCAAAGACAAACAAAATGATTGGGTTGTGGGTGTTTTTGCAAAACGTAACGATGTTGATTTAACCCGTCACTATACTTGGCTTGATAACCCATTTACGTCTGCTTACACCGTAGAAAGCAACGCAATTTTTGGTCAATACGTACACCATCTATCTGACAAAACCCGTCTTATCGGTGGCCTTCGCGCAGAGCAGTATGACGCTGACTATTTAGATAGTAACGGCTTTAGCATTGAAACCGATGATGTAATGTGGGGTGGAAAAATTGCACTTGAATATCAAGCAGTGCCTCGCACTATGATCTACACAAACCTTACTCGTGGTTACAAAGTGGGCGGTGTAAATGGTGAGGCTCTGGCAAAAGCCAAAGATGAAGGTTTAAACATTCCAGCCGAACACCATTACTTTGACCCTGAATACGTTTGGAATGCAGAGTTTGGTGTAAAGGGTGAATCTGAAGACAAACGTCACCTCGTGCGGGTTACCGCTTTTTATATGCAACGTGACGACATCCAACTAAAGCAATGGCAAGTTTCTAACCAGCAGTTTGCAGGCTACATCGACAACGCCAGTAAAGGCAGTAACTACGGCCTAGAAGTTGAAGGTAACCTACAATACACTGACCGCCTTGGCTTTAGCTATAGCGCAGGTTACTTAGAAACAGAAATTGAAGACTTTGTGGCTGCAAGCGGTCAAAACTTGGATGGTCGCGACCAAGCGCAAGCACCAAATTATCAATACTCATTTGCCATCAATTACGAGTTAATGGATAACCTAGTGGTTGAAGTAGGCGTTGAAGGCAAAGATAATTATTACCTATCGGATAGTCACAACGAACAAGCACGCAATCATAACCTGATAAACGCAAGCCTTAGCTACTATGGCGACAACTGGTCATTAACGGCTTGGGGTAGAAACCTAGCAGACGAAGACATTGTGGTACGTGGCTTTAGATTTGGTAATAACCCATTAGATGGCTGGCAAAATAATACCTATGTACAGTACGGCGAGCCTCGCGTTTATGGCTTAAGTTTTACCTACGAGCTGTAGTACGACTCGTTTATCATCTGCACACTAGGCGATAAACGAGCACACAAAGAAAAAAGGGGAACGTAAAACTAGCGTAAAACGTTCCCCCTCACCGCAAAAACTCAAAAGCAATTACTTTTTATTCCATGCTTGGGGCACTGGAATACACCAACTCAACCAGATTATTCATCGTCTTTGATTTTTGCATGTAAGCCTTTTCCATATGGGCAAGCTCTTGCAGTTCAAACAAGGTTGTTTCCACGAGAGCTAACCATTTAGTTGTGGTATCTGGCACCTCGTCACCCTGCCTTGCCGCCTTCTTGAGGGCATCGTAATAAATCGTTAAGTCATGATATTGGCGTAGATAATCCATATTGCTCTCCAACATGTTACTTTATTTCACACTAAAGTAACAAAAGCTTCGTGCAAAAATCTGCGCGAAAAAAGTTTTTTTTAATTTATGTGTAAATTATTTAAGAAGGCTACACTCGTCATCACAACACCTCTGTTAAATACCAAATTACTCACCTCAGGCTTCGCCTAAAAAATTGAGCGAAGACTTATTAAATGCAACAAAATGTTCATTTTTAGGCGGACTACTCTTGAAAAAGAAATTTTCTACGATAGACTCGCGTTTACGGTTTAGATACAAAAATGCAACTTGGTTAAGCAAACAATAGAGACAAACAAATAGCGTACATCAGACAACATAGGGACTGATGCTGTTTATAACGCGAGTGCGACAAGCAAAAGGATTGAGTTGGTGGGGAAATTTGATAAGCGCTTTACAGGAGACGACCTGCGCCGCATGCGCAAAGTCGCCGGCAAAACCACGCAAGAAATGGCTAACTTGGTTGGCGTGGAACGTGGCACTTATGAAAACTACGAAAAAGGTGTAAGCAAATTTCCCTATGAATATTTTGAAATATGGTGCGACACCTGCGGCATCAACCTCAACCCACTCAGAGAACAAATTCTTGCCTTGAGAGACAAAATTGACGACGCCAAATTATGGCGCAAGTCTCCAACACCGCGAAATAACAAACCAAGCAACGAGGATAAAGGCTAATGAAAGATGCGCACTTCAATAGCCCCTCACCACAATGGCAGACAATAAAGTTACGAATAAGGTCTATTTGCAACACGATGTTTTCAACCTTGTTGTTAAGGGGTAAAGTAGAGTGGAAACTAAACACCGCAAAACTTAACTTAGAAAGGACGTCATTATGCGCTTTTTGCTAAAAAAGACCACTAGTAAACTTTCAGATATTTATCAGCTCCACCTCAAAGAGACAAAAATGGTTTCTGGTGGCAGCGGTCCAAATAAAGATAAAGACCCTAAAAGAAAAGACAATCAAAGCAGAAGCTCACGACATTTTTCACTTTTAAGTAAGAAACAGAATAGGCAAGTATATGCTGGTAGTGGCGGTAATAAGGCAACCGATCCCAAAAAAGAAAGTGAGAGTTACTCAACTCTGCTCGTTTATGTCAAGGAAAAAGAATGAAGTTATCTTGGTGCTTTTTAATATTTGGAATAGTATCAGCTGTTTTATTTTCAGCAACTTACATAAATTTAGAAATTTATGCCAATGGCTCTATTTTAATTAGTATCTTGATATTATCTTTTTTAGGAAAAGGGTTGGAGAATATAAAGCACATAACAGTGCTATTATTTTTGATGATGGCTATTGAATACTTAGCTGTCATGTATTTCCTTTCGCTAAATTCCAATGGGCTCCAAGCCTTTTACGTAAATAATCTAATATTCGGAACACACTTGATATTAGATGTAACTACTTTAGTATTGCTTAAACATAGGTTAAGGTGGTCTTTGCGGTATATTCGTTTGACTAACCCAGATAATTGGCGAGCAATTTATATGACACATGCAGACCCTCTGCTGTATGCCATATTCTATGGCTTTATAATAGTAGATTTGGCAGCTCTTGGTGAAAATGTCATAAGTAATTTAGAATTTTTAGGTATAGATGAAAGCTCCGCCAAACAATTCTGGAGCTGGGGTTTGATATATCATAACTACGAAATCCTAAAGTCGATTTTACTTTCCTGTGTAGTCACCACTCTACTGGCCACTATCTTTGTCGAGCGTCAGCGCCCTGATACGCCAGACGAGGAATTAGAAAGTGAATCTTAGTACTTTGTAACCGTCACTCTATAAGCGGTACTGTCGTGCTCTATGCGCTTATATGATGACTTAACAAGGAACTTCAAACATTAAGAAAGGCGCTTGCGCGCCTTTTTTAATACCTTAATTTACCGCTGATTATTCAGTTTCTGGTAAATTGCGACCGTAGAACACTTCCTGAATTTCACGATTCAGCTTAAGACGAATTTCTTCCTCTTCTTCTGCATCCAAGTCTTCAGTGCTAATTCCAAATAGATACGCATTTAGGTCTGTTTCCTTAAGCATCATCTTAGTATGGAATAGGTTCTCTTGATACACGTTTACGTCTACCATGTGGTATGCGTCTTTAGTATCTTCCGTCATGTAATTCTGGATAGAGTGAATTGCGTGGTCGATATAGTGTTTTACACCATTAACGTCACGAGTAAATCCACGAACACGATAGTCAATCGTCACCACATCTGACTCTAAAGAGTGAATTAAGAAGTTAAGCGCTTTAAGTGGCGAAATAATACCACACGTTGAAACTTCGATATCCGCTCTAAAAGTACAGATACCATCATCAGGGTGTGCTTCTGGGTAAGTATGAACACAAATGTGACTCTTATCCAAATGCGCGACCACGGAATCAGGTAGTGGCCCTGGTGCTTCGTTGCTATCAAAAGTCTGTTGTTCAACAGGCTCTTCTGATACTAAGATCGTCACACTTGCTCCTTGTGGTTCATAATCTTGACGTGCGATATTCAGTACATTCGCACCGATAATATCCGTTACGTCTTTTAGAATATCTGTCAAACGATCAGCACTGTACTGTTCATCGATGTATTCTAGATATTCTTTACGTTGCTGCTCGGTCTTGGCGTAGCAAATATCGTAAATGCTAAAGCTTAAACTCTTAGTTAAGTTGTTAAAGCCATGGAGTTTAATTTTATCAAAGGGCTTGTTCACGATAGACCCACCTTAATACAAAAAATCTGCGCTGCAGAAACAAAAGTTCGCGGATTTTATACGAAAATAGCGCTATGAAAAAGCGTTATTTTTCGTCAATTTCAACTACTTCATGGCTATGCGTAATTTCTACTGCTTTTTCAAGCATTAATGCCACCGAACAGTACTTTTCGGCGGATAAACTTACGGCTCTTTCTAGGTGTTTTTCAGAGACATTACGCCCTTTCACCACAAAGTGTAAATTGATCTTGGTAAAAACCCGAGGTGCACTTTCTGCGCGCTCTGCGGTTAATTTTACTTCCACGTCGGTCACATCCTGACGTGCCTTTTGTAGAATGCTGACGACATCGACTGACGAACAACACCCTGCTGACATTAATACCATCTCCATTGGACTTGGCGCTGCACTATCTGAACCGGCATCAAATACCACATTATGTCCCGACGCAGAGCGACCAATAAAGGTATCTCCTTCAACCCATTTTACGCTAGCTAACATAGTTATCCTCTATAAAGCATAACACCGCCAAATGGCGGTGTATCTTAAACCTAGAATTGCCTCTAAGTGTGTTTGTTTACACTGTCGATAGTGATTGTGCCAAGCTATACAGCAGAATCAAACAGGTTTTTAACCAAACCTGCGAACTCTTCTATAAACTCTTTTTGTTCTACGGTGACACGTCTATCCACGACGCTTGATAGCACTTCTTGTAAGTCGTACACAATGCCGTCCACCTCACGCACAATCATACTGCGCTGCTCTGTAGACAACTCAGAGTGTTGCTCGCATATACGAATAACGTTTTCGGCGATCACATCTTCGATTAATTCCATGACTGTTGGAGCCCCTGGTTCTACCGTCCCAGACTTCTCAAACAAGGCTAAGTTTTGCGTCAAATACATGACTAAATCATCGTACCCTTGTTTATCTAAAACCATACTTTGCTCACCCGAACCTATCAAAGACATCTCCTATTGATTTAAGCAGAAAGTTTTTTCGATTGCTACCTTTGTAGTCAACTAGACACAAAAAAGCAGCCGAAGCTGCTTTTCTTTTCAATTTTTATTGAGTAAACCTCAATATTGATATTTTAATCCAAAGATAAACCTGGGCTCAAGCTAGAAGGTAAAGTTACCTTTTCTAGTTCCACGGATGCTACTGGGTATGCACAGTAATCTGCCGCGTAGTATGCGCTTGCACGGTGGTTACCTGACGCACCAATACCACCAAACGGAGCAGCACTTGAAGCACCCGTGATTGGGCGGTTCCAGTTTACGATACCTGCGCGAATACGACGTAAGAAACGATCGTAATCCGCTTCGTTGTCGCCAAGCAGACCTGCTGATAAGCCAAAGCTTGTTTCATTCGCTTTTTCGATTGCAGCGTCAAAGTCTGTGTAGCGGAATACTTTTAATAACGGGCCAAAGTGTTCTTCATCAGGGAAATCTGCAATGTTAGTACATTCGATGATACCTGGCGTCACAAAGCCTGTGCCTTCTGTGTGCGTCAGCTCTATAAGCGACTCACCACCTAACTCAACAAGCTGTTGCTGTGCTTTAACCATGCCTGCAGCTGCTGCATTTGAAATCATTGACCCCATGAACGGTTGATCTGCATCGTCAAAGTTACCCACTTTAATCGCTTTCGTTGCTTTGATCAGTTGTTCAAGGATTGCATCACCTTGTTCACCTACAGGAAGAAATAGCTTACGAGCACAAGTACAACGCTGACCGCTTGAAATAAACGCAGATTGAATAATGTCGTGTACTGCCGCTTTGGTATCCGCTACGTCTTTTACGATAAGTGGGTTATTGCCACCCATTTCAAGCGCTAAGATCTTACCTGGTTGACCTGCATATTGCTCATGTAGCAAGTGACCCGTACGAGAAGAACCAGTAAAGAATAAGCCGTCGATACCCGCGTGTGACGCAAGTGCTTTACCTGTTTCAACTTCGCCTTGAACTAGGTTAATAACACCAGCAGGAAGGCCTGCTTGTTGCCAGTATTTAAGCGTTAGCTCAGCAACATAAGGTGTAAGCTCAGACGGCTTAAAGATAATCGTGTTACCAGCAAGTAGCGCAGGTACGATATGACCATTTGGTAAGTGGCCAGGGAAGTTATATGGACCAAATACAGCAACTACACCGTGTGCCTTGTGACGGATCACAGCACGGCCAACTGGCATTGGGTTTTCAACAACGCCCGTGCGCTCTTGATAGGCTTTCTCAGAAATCGCGATTTTACCTACCATAGCACCCGCTTCTGTACGAGTTTCCCAAAGTGGCTTACCCGTTTCTTTAGCTATTGCGATGGCCAGCTCTTCGCTGTTTTCTTTTAGTACTTCAGCGAAACGCTTAACAATTTCTAAACGCGCTTCAAAACTCATGTCGCTCCATGAATAGAAAGCTTCACGAGCCGCTTTTACTGCGCCATCAACTTGCTCAGCAGTCGCTGCGTTTGCGCTCCAAATAACGTCGTTGTTTGCTGGGTTTACAGAGCTAAAGCTTGCGCCTTGTCCTGCAATCCACTCACCATTTATTAGTTGTGCTGCATGTGTTGTCATAATCTGTTCCCAATCTTAAATCTTTGCTAGGCTTACTTGATCGCCTTCTTCAACTTTTAGCGCCGCGGCAACATGTGGAGCAAGCGTTACTTCATTGCTATCAGTCAGGGCTAACTCGATTACCGCTGCGCGATAATCAACAAGTTTACCATTTGCGACCATAACAGGGAATCCACCGTTGCTTTCGCCTATTTTTACAGTACGAGTTTCACTATTGCGAACTGTGCGGATATTCCCCACTTTTGCTTCCACAGTTGGACCCGCGTCGAAGATATCAACATAACCATTAAATGTGAAACCTTCGCTCTTTAATAGCTCAATAGCAGGACGTGTATTATCATGAACCTCACCAATCACCGCTTGTGCTTCTTTACTAAGCAGATTTACGTAGATTGGATACTTAGGCATTAACTCAGCAATAAAGACCTTTTGGCCGATCCCCGTTAGATAATCCGCTGTCGGGAAGTCCATCGAGAAGAAGTGCTCTTCAAGCCATTGCCAGAACGGACTTTCGCCTTGCTCGTTAGAAACACCACGCATTTCCGCGATAACAGTCTCAGCAAAACGGTCACGATGTTGATTAATGAACATAAAGCGAGAGCGAGACAACAGTTTGCCATTTGCGCCTTTGCGATAGCCATCTTTCAAAAACAGGGTGCATAATTCAGTCGCGCCAGTGTAGTCGTTACATAGCGTTAAAATATCCACTGCTTTATAAACATCGAGTGTGCGTGAAGAGTGGATCACTTTGCTTAGGTGATAATGATAAAACGCATCATCTAAACCAACCGCAGCTTCGATACCGCTGGTACCAACCACCTCGCCTGTTTCTGTATCTTCTAATACAAATAAATAACCTTCATCAAAAGGCTTGTCTGCTTGCTTACCAAATGAAGCAACAGAGCGTGCAATCTTCTTCTGTAATAGCTCTTCGTTTACAGGCAAAGAGGTAAAACCGTGGCCTGATTCGTGAGCAATGTTTAAAAGCGCTGGATAATCGCTTTCTTGGATTGGGCGAAGGATCATCATGAGCCCGCTTACTCCTCAAAAATGTGGATAACAACAAGGCCACCAAAAGGTGACCTTGCAACCAGTATTAAGCGTTGTTAGCAACTACCGCAGCAACGGCTTTTTCGAAGCGTGCCATCCCTTCGCGGATGTCAGCTTCTGGAATAACAAGAGACGGAGTGAAACGCACTACGTTTGCACCTGCAACGAGTGACATCACGCCCTGCTTGATACCTTCAACTAAGAATTCTTTTGCTTTGCCTTCGTACTTTTCAGTGACCACACCACCAAGCAATAGACCTTTACCACGTACTTCTTTGAATACGTTGTACTTTTCGTTGATGCCGTTTAGTAGTTCACGGAATAGCTGCTCTTTTGCTTTTACGCCATCAAGTACTACTGTTGTATTTACTGTGTCAAATGCCGCTTCTGCAACCGCACACGCCAGCGGGTTACCACCGTAGGTAGAACCGTGAGTACCTACTTTTAGGTGTGCTGCAATCTCAGTTGTTGTGATCATCGCACCGATAGGGAAACCACCGCCAAGTGCTTTAGCCGTTGTTAAAATATCTGGCGTTACGTTTAAACCTTGGTATGCATACAGGTCACCAGTGCGGCCAACACCTGTTTGCACTTCATCAAAAATAAGTAGCGCGTTGTGCTTGTCACACAGCTCGCGAACACCTTTTACAAACTCAGCAGTTGGTGAAACGATACCACCTTCGCCTTGTAGCGGCTCCATCATCACGGCACAAGTGCTGTCTGAGATAAGCGCTTCAAATGCAGCTAAATCGTTATAGTCTGTGTGAACGATGTCGCCCGGCTTTGGACCAAAGCCATCAGAGTATGCAGCTTGACCACCTACGGTCACAGTAAAGAAAGTACGGCCGTGGAAACCTTTGTTGAAAGAGATAATTTGTGACTTTTCAGCACCAAATTTATCAAGCGCCCAACGGCGTGCTAGTTTAAGCGCCGCTTCGTTCGCTTCTGCACCTGAGTTTGCAAAATAGACTTTTTCTGCGAACGTCGCATCGGTTAGCTTTTTCGCTAAACGTAGTGCAGGCTCATTCGTCATCACATTAGAAAGGTGCCAAATTTTTTCGCCTTGCTCTTTAAGCGCGCCCACCAAAGCTGGGTGACAATGACCTAGACAGTTAACTGCGATACCACCAGCAAAGTCGATGTACTCACGACCTTCCTGATCCCGTACTCGAGAACCTTCACCTTTCACTGGAATTACCGCTGAAGGTGCGTAGTTAGGTACCATTACGTCGTCAAACAATTCACGATTGATAGTCATTTTATTTCCTCATATTTGGTGAGTGAAAGTGCAAACAAGGAGTCATTTCCCTTTGGAGGTCGGCGTGTAGCCGCCACTTGATAGGATATTTATTCACACCAATTCGGTGCTATGTATTTTGACCCGCCCCTTGATGGCACAAAATTCATACGCTCATTATTCCAGAAAAAGCGCTATTTGTCTCACTTATACCACGTTCTCAGCCCTTAGTATTCAAGGGTTTAACATATATTCTCAACTCAAGTGAATAACTATCTAGGGCAGATATTTAGGGCAAAGCAAGCCCCGTGCAGCCTTGCACAGATCATTTAAGATTAGGTTTTGAATGAATAGTCGCAAAAAAAATTTCAATTTTTTTTACAAAATCGTCAACTGTAGGTTATGGAACGCACATTTTGCCAGCTGTTGACGCATTTCCTCGGTAAGTTCCAAATGATTGAGCAAAATTTCCGCTTCATCGTCTTCAATCAACTGACTATCTTTTAAAACAAGTAGTTGTCCGTAGCCATAGGCTTTTTGCATCACTTGCGTCAAAGGTAGTGGGTCGGTAATGTTTTTATGCGCATTAGGTAGATAAGTTTGCGCATACTCTTCCATGACGGCATTAAAGGGCAAATAACGTAACTCCATTTTTTCAATTAACTTACGTGAAATCTCTGCCGAGTGTTCAATCAACAAGTTACGTAAAAATAACGGATCAGGAGATAACTCCATTAATGCGGTGTGTAGGTCTTTTTGCTTTTTGTCTCGTGCTATTTGTACCTTGGCTTGCCATACCTTTTCGAAGGTCCGTAAATAAAGACGGATCAAGGCCACTTTCCCAAGCTCCAGTAACATGCCCAAAGTAAATGCATGTTGCTCTTTTACCCCAAAAAATGGCGCCAGTTCTTTTGCCGCAATAGCCGTGCTCATGCTCAGCTCGCGTAATTTACGCTTCATTAAACCAAATGGTTCTGTAGCATGCGGCATCCAATGTCTCACCGCCATTGTCGGGATGACCATTTGCAAGTTCTCAAGGCCTAAATACCTTAAAGCTAATGCCGGCGTGTCGACCTTAATAGACGTACCTTTGCTGTTTTTTTTGCGATATTGTGGCAAGTTGACTAGCGAAACCAGCTCACGACCCAACCAACTTAAGTCATTGACCAAAGGCTCTAAGCGCCCAACCGAAGCTGAGCGCACGGCAAGAATATCTAAGATCGCAGGAACGGAGTCTTGAATACCAATCACTTCATGATAGATATTATCAAGGTCATGCAGCTGCTTTGTGATAGCTTCTTCGATAACGGAATGTAGATGCTTACTCGCTTTAGCAATATATTTGTGATGACTTGTACTACTTTCTTGTCGTTTGGCAGCCGCAGCAATTTCCACCTCTAGCATAGTGCGCTGGGCGATATTCTCACCGTAGCTAATATCAAACGTGTGGATATAGCCTATTTGCTTTTGCGCAAAGTTGAGGCTGATAAGAAGGTCATGGGCACGCTCGGATAGCGCTTGTGCCATTCTAATTTGCTTATTTTCTTGCGTCATGCATGCTACTTATCTAAAAGAAAAATACTGAGTTAAGCACTCAACAGAATCGTCTTACTGACCAACATTATACCAGTAAAAGCAATATTATGATTTGATATTGCGCACAATAGAATCAAAAAGTTATGTATCAAAAACCAGTCTAACCAGCAAAAGCGCAGTAAATATGGATGTATAACACTTAGGCGAAATCCTGTTGGTTTTGTTTAAACTTTAGAAGCGTTTTATAAAGTTATCAAGTAATGCTAAGCCGTGTTCCGTGAGGATAGCTTCTGGGTGAAATTGCACACCTTCAAGTGCTCTATCGGATGCCAAGAGCCCCATAATTTCATCACGCTCCCCCTCTTGTGTCTGTGTCCAAGCCGTTACGGCTAGAGCATTTGGTAAGCTACTTTGCTCAACAACCAAAGAGTGGTAACGGCATACTTCGTATGGTGATGGTAGGCCTTGAAATACGCCTATGTTGTTATGGTGCACTTGAGACGTCTTACCATGCATCACTTGTTTTGCTCGAATGACTTTGCCACCTAAAGCTTGTGCGATAGTTTGATGACCTAGGCAAATGCCGAGAATAGGGATTTGTCCCTGTAGACGTTTTACGACTTCAAGCGAGATCCCAGCTTCATCAGGGCTACAAGGACCTGGAGATAACACAACATATTTAGGATTAAGCTGCTTGATTTGTGAGGCGCTGATTTCATCATTTCGCTTTACCAGCACATCCACATCTAAGTGCTGAAAATACTGCACTAGGTTGTAGGTAAAGGAATCATAGTTATCAATCATCAACAGCATGTAGGTACCACTAAAAGAACCAAGCAGCCTATTCGCCACTGGGGTAAAGATCTTCGTTATAAATCTATTTTATCACGAACTCAACAGGAAGGTTTTCTTATATCTAGTATCTGCTTTAAGCCAAGGGGCTATCGCCCCTTTTAATACAAAAAGACACCATAAATGGTGTCTTTTCTTTGTGTTTTTATCAACCGCGTGGAATAAAACCGACGGCGTCATACACAGCTTTAAGCGTTTTCTCGGCACGAATACTTGCTTTTTCCGCGCCTTTTTTCATGATTTCGTTCAGCAGAGTTTGATCTTCACGGATTTCTTTAAAGCGCGCTTGAATAGGCTCAAGCATATTCACTACCGCATCGGCAGTGTCTTTTTTCAAATGACCGTACATTTTGTCTTCGTACTCTGGCACTAACTCTTCAATTGAGCGTTTAGTTGCAACACTGAGTAGCGTCAGTAAGTTGGACACACCAGGCTTTTCAACACGATCAAAGTAAATCCGTGCTTGCTCATCTGAATCCGTTACCGCTTTTTTCAGCTTTTTCTCTATCTTCTTAGGTTCATCCAACAGCATCACAAAACCATTTGGGTTTTCGTCTGATTTTGACATCTTCTTGCTCGGATCTTGCAGACTCATAACACGAGCGCCAAACTCTGGAATATAAGGTTCTGGGATCTTAAAGACATCGCCATACAGGTTATTAAAGCGCGTTGCGATGTCTCGGGTCAACTCAAGGTGCTGTTTTTGGTCTTCACCAACTGGTACCTGATCCGCTTGATACAATAAAATATCCGCAGCTTGCAATACCGGATAGGCGAATAAGCCAACGTTGACGTTATTGGCGTGCTTTGCTGACTTATCTTTAAACTGCGTCATGCGGTTTAATTCACCCATTTGTGCATAACAGTTCAGTACCCAACCTAGCTGTGCATGCTCAGGAACCTGTGATTGTACAAATAGTGACGATTTATCTGGGTCAATGCCGCAAGCGGTATATAGCGCTACGCCGTCTAATACACGATCGCGTAGTTGCTGTGGTTCTTGGCGAACCGTAATGGCGTGCAAGTCAACCAACATAAAGTAACAATCATGATCGTTTTGTAGTTTAAGCCACTGGTTAATGGCACCTACGTAATTGCCTATTGTCATACCACCGGTTGGCTGAATACCACTTAATACTACAGGTTTACTCATGTCGTTCCTTTATTTCTTCATTGAATTAACGTTGATTGATAATGGGGATAATATCTAAGAATCCATCACAAAGGTACTGTGGATTGAACTCTTTCAAATCGAATCCCTGATTATACCCATAATTTAAAGCAATCACAGGTATCTTAGCGCCCTGAGCGGCCAAAATATCGCTTTTAGAATCGCCAACCATAATTAGCTTATCCGCAGGTATACCTAGACGCTCGGCAGCTAACAATAGCGGTGCTGGTGATGGTTTCTTGTCAGTATCATCACCACAGACGATACAATCAAAATGCGCTGTGAGATTTAATTTATCCAGTAACTTTAGCGTAAATGCACGATTTTTATTGGTCACGATGGCTTTTGGCACTGTGGCAAATGCAGATAGCCCTGTCTCAACATGCGGATACAAACCCGCATACTGACCAACTAATTCATCATAATGCACTTTAAAACGTTCAATGGCAGTGAGCGCTAAACTGTCCGATAGCGCTTCGCTAACTTCATGGCTACCGCTTAGGCCTCTTTTTACTAACATATCGATGCCGTTACCCACCCATTCACGCACTAGAGCATGACTAACAATTGGATGAGCAAGCTCGGACAAGGTTAAATTGAGCGCCATATACATATCCTCGACGCTATCAACTAACGTGCCATCGAGGTCAAATAAAATACCCTCAAAACGCATTATTTTACCTTTGCTAATTCTTGACGCATGGCGTCTATTACCGCTTTGTAATCGGGTTGATTAAAGATAGCGGAGCCCGCAACAAACATATCTGCACCTGCCGCTGCAACTTCAGCAATGTTATCCACTTTAACACCACCATCAACTTCAAGACGGATCTCGCGACCAGAAGCGTCAATACGTGCCCTTGCTTCTTTTAATTTCTCAAGCGTATGTGGAATAAAGCTTTGTCCACCAAAGCCCGGATTCACCGACATCAATAGAATTTGATCAATTTTATCCATCACATGATCGAGATAATGTAGCGGCGTGCCCGGATTAAATACTAAACCCGCTTTACAACCTGACTCTTTAATCAAAGCAAGGCTTCTGTCTATATGCTCGCTGGCCTCTGGATGAAATGTAATAATGCTCGCCCCTGCTTTAGCAAACTCGGGAATTAGGCTATCTACTGGCTTTATCATCAAGTGTACGTCGATAGGAGCGGTAATTCCGTAATTTCTTAATGCGTCACAAATCATTGGGCCAAAGGTTAAATTTGGCACATAGTGATTATCCATTACATCGAAATGAACCACGTCGGCACCTGCTGTCAGTACCTTTTCAACATCTTCGCCTAACCTCGCAAAATCTGCGGATAGAATGGATGGTGCAATTAAAAAATCAGACATACTTTTCCCCTAAACGTAAGACCGCGTTACTGTACCGTAAATTGCCCAAAATGTCTGCGATTTAAGGTTCTTTATGATTGTGCAATAAACGAACATTGTGTATCATTATAAGATATCTAACTTCTGGGGATAGGGTTATGGTTTCTAGATATAAAGCACGGATTGCTCTGCTTGGTGCGGTATTAGCCGTGTCGGCAGGGGTATTTTCTTTCGACAATGATGAAAGTCTTGCCGCAAACTACTCCGCATGCACTTGCAGCACTAGCAATTTAAGTAGTCGAATGAATACAGTGGAGTGTCAGCAAGAAGCGCACACCAGTTGGGCTGCATGGTTGACTGGCGGTAGTTCGAGTGGTCAATTCCATTATTTGGATTTGCTTGAGCTGTTACTTGGCTCTAAAGATAATCAAAGCAGTAGTAAAGTTTCATCTCCCTACTAATATCAGTTGAGCCAATCAACTGGTAAAAGGTAAATACTATGGCTACTTCCAATAGTAAACTTGCGTTAGTTCAAAGTGTCTGTGCAGCAATGTTTGGTGTACAGAGTGGTCAAAAACAAGCATATGACTTTAACAAAAAGCATTTTTGGCCGTTTGCTTTTGCCGGGATCGTTTTTGTAGCCGTCTTTGTCATTGGCTTAATTTGGTTTGTAAATGGTGTAGTGTTGGCTTAGCCCTTTATGCCGCAGCAAATTACGGACGGTGATATAACGCCATTAGCTCGTCAACTTTATTCCGTCCATTACCTTTAGGGCTAATTGTACGTTTTACCTTGATCACATCTAGCTTCGCTTGATTATAAATCTTTCGCGTCCACACCGTATCGTGATTGGAGATTAACACTGGCGTTTGCTTTTCAAAAGCCGCAGTTTCCGCAAGGTTCGCCAGCTGTGCTTGATCGTCTAAATTAAATCCACCTTTCGCATAGCTAGTAAATGACGCAGTTTTACTCAAAGGCACATACGGAGGATCGCAATATACCACAGCGCTCTTTGGAATGGTTTCAAATACTTGGCTGTAACTTTGGCAAGTAAAAGTGGCATACTGGGCTTTTTCAGCAAACACATATAACTCACGTTCTGGAAAGTAAGGCTTTTTGTATTTACCAAAAGGGACGTTAAAAATACCTTTTAAGTTATAACGACATAAGCCATTGTAGCCATGACGATTCATATATAGAAATAGAATCGCACGCTCATACACATCAATGCTTTCGTTAAACTGTTGTCGGTAGGCGTAGTAAGCATCTGGATGGTTATTCAGCTCGACGAATAGCCTTTTAGCGTCACTAATAAATTCATCCGGAATACGCTTCAACTCTTTATACAGGTTGATAAGATCAGCGTTAATGTCATTTAGGACATAGTGCTTAAACTGAGTATTCAGGAATACAGATCCCGCTCCAACAAAAGGTTCTACTAGCGTGTCGGCATCATTACTTGCTGCTTGTAGGCGCTTAGAAATATCTTCTACTAAGCTGTATTTTCCGCCTGCCCATTTTAAGAAGGCTCTAGTCTTTTGTTGCATGCTCGTTCTATGTCGTGAGTGGTTGCGCGATTTTACACTAAATGTGGCTAATTACCGAGAGACTGAGTAATTTCTTGTTTAATTTTACTCACTCTCTTAAAAAATGGCTGACCTTTTTGTAGCGCTTCTGGCAATACCGCCTTCGCTTGCTTGGCAGACGCTAAATTCTCATAAGCATCAGTAGTAACTACAAACCAAGTCCGACCATTTCTTAAGACAGTAAACTGCTGTGTCACTACCTCGTTATGCTCCGCCATAAACCCTGCAGCAATTTCTCTTTCTGTCACCGCTAGTAATTGGATCACCCATTCATCATCTGAACGACTGAGATACCAAGAGTTACCAGTCAATGGGTCAGGTTCTATGTGTTGAGGCACCGGTCTTGGTGTTAAAGTGGCAGGAGCACCATCAACATCGACTTTTTCAGCTGCATTCGCTTGCTCTGATAGCACGTTATTGTTGTTTGTAGTATCTTCTTTCGCTTCGGTTAGTGCAGATAAAATACTATCAACAGGTGCGGTTTCGACTTGCGTTGGCGCTTCGGCTGGCAGCTTTGGTTGCACGTCGTTTTCAATTTCAACTTTTTCAACTGTAGCATTTGGCGCTTCAAATACAGCTTGCGCATCAATAGCAGTAGCGACAGTTTCTTCATTATCTTGAGTCGGTGTCCAGTATCGCTTTAATTCCTGCTTATACACTAAAGCGACCATCAACGCGGTTAGCATTAAGCAAAGTGCAATAACATACCACTGCCATTGTGAGCGATGAGAAGCGCTAATACTTTGTGCACGTAGGTTCAAGCTTTCTTGCTGCGGCTGCCAAGAAAGTAAAACACTCGGATTACCTTGCGCTTCGGCAACAAAAGTATTAAAAATAGGATCTTCATCAGGCGGTAAGTCTTTGTAAAACATGCCCATCAAGCGCTTACTTTCGAGTGTAGATAAAGGCTCGATATGAATATCTAAACCTTCAGGGAGCAACAAGGGCTGCTGTGCCGTAGCAAGTATGTAAATGGTTTCGCGAGAAGATTTCGCGAGCTTTTGCAATTGCTCTACAAGTTCTGACGTCAAATGTCGGACATTGTCTAAAACCCACAAGCATGGTCCACAAGCCTGCTCATCATGGAGCAACATGAAGTTTTCACTTAGAGATAACTTCTGATCAATGAGAGGACTACGAAAGCTATGCTCAAGCAGCTGGCGAACCACATCAAACTCAGAGGTATTTGCAGTTAACTTTACAAATGCTTTGTTAAAGTCTGGGTATTTATCGGTTAGAAACGATTCCGCTAAGTAGCTTTTACCAAGACCAGAAGAGCCAACTAAGGTTATCAGGTTTTGGCCATAGTCGAATTGCATAGCAATTCTATCTACCAATGCAGCTCTGCTTGGTAAAATTTGCGACTGCATTTAACGACCTATCAGAGTTACCACGGTTTCATCGCTCACATCATCTACCAGCGCGCATTGACCTAGTTGCGTTGGCAGGATAAAGCGAATTTTGCCTTGTTTGTTCTTTTTGTCTTTGCGCATATGTTGTAAAAATTGCGCTGCAGTCATATCGCTTGGTGCTTCTGTTGGTAATTGATAAAGCGCAATGACGCGACGGATTTTTTCAACATCCGCAGTACTAAGCGCACCACGCTGACAAGCCAGATTTGCAGCTATCATCATACCTGCAGCAACGGCCTCACCATGCAACCAATTACCGTAACCCATTTGCGCTTCAATCGCATGGCCAAAAGTGTGGCCTAGGTTTAGTAATGCGCGTAACCCAGCTTCAGTTTCATCTTTGGCGACTATCTCAGCTTTTATTGCACAGCACTTATAAATAACTTGTTGAAGGCTTTCAGCATCTAGTGCGCTGAGCTGAGAATGACGATCGGTTAATGTATCAAGAAAAGATGCATCATAGATCAAAGCATATTTTATGACTTCGGCCATACCTGCAGCAAACTCTCTTGCAGGTAAGGTGCTTAAGGTATTGGTATCGATAAAAACCGCTTTTGGCTGATAGAAAGCACCAATCATGTTTTTACCTAGTGGGTGATTTACCGCTGTTTTACCACCAACTGACGAGTCTACTTGTGACAGCAAAGTTGTAGGGATTTGAATAAACGGAACGCCGCGTTGATAGCATGCAGCAACAAAACCAGTTAAGTCACCAACCACGCCGCCACCGAGGGCAATCAAACACGTATCTCGGCCACAATTGTGTTCAAGTAAAAAGGCTGAGATCTTTTCAAACCATTCAAGTGATTTGTATTGTTCACCATCAGGGATAACAAAATATAGCGGCTCTTGAGCGTCAAATATCGCCAATAGATTGTCTAAATATAAAGGTGCGATGGTGGTGTTGGTGATGATAACGGGACGACCCTGCCCAACGTACTGCTTAAGTCGTCCTTCATCTGATAAGAGATGTTCACCGATAAAGATGGGATAGCTCCGCTCGTTTAAATCAACCTTTAATTCAAGCATGGCTTCCCTCCTACGGTGTTGTTATTAGAAATCTAATTTTTCAATAATTTGGTTTGCAACTACTTTAGCGCTTTGCTCATCCGTTCGAACAACGTGATCTGCCACTTCTCTATATAGTGGTTCACGCTCATCGGCTAAGCGCTCCAGTACGTCACGTGAGTCTTCACTGGTTTGTAGTAATGGACGACGCTTATCACGCTGAGTACGAGCTACCTGTTTTTCGATTGGCGTTTCTAGGTAAACAACAATACCACGCGCAGACAACTTGTTGCGCACTTCTTTGCTGATCACAGAGCCACCACCCGTCGCTAACACAATGCCTTGCATTTCTGTTAGGTCAGAGATGACACTTTCTTCACGCTTGCGGAACCCCTCCTCACCTTCGATATCGAATACCCAAGAAATATCAGCACCAGTACGGCGTTCAATTTCTTGATCCGAATCGAAAAATTCAAGGTGTAATTGATCTGCAATGTGACGACCAATCGTGCTTTTACCAGCCCCCATCGGGCCTACTAGAAATATATTACGTTTCTCAGCCATATCTTTTTAGTACAAACGAACTCTAAAATTTGAAATAAAACCCCGCCTAACGACCTGGCCCCAAAATTAAGGAGGGGATTATCTCAGTAATCCGTGAACAATTTCAAGTCAAACCACGCAAAAAGCGTAATACTTTTACTGTCAACGGGCCTATAAACTGTCTTGAATGATCTTGGGGGTCACAAATATCAGCAATTCTCGCTTTTCGTTAATATCACGAGAGTTCTTAAACAATAGACCTAAATATGGGATATCGCCCAAAATTGGGATCTTACTTACTGCTGTTTTCACTTCTTGCTGATAGATACCACCCAGTACGATAGTTTGACCATTTTCGACCAGTACTTGTGTTTGGATCTGTTGGGTGTTGATCGCCGTCGCCGGGCCATTCGGCGTTTGCACGGTATCACCTTTAGTGTCTTGTGTAATCACTAAGTCGAGAATTATTTTATTATCAGGCGTGATTTGCGGCGTCACCTCCAAACTTAACACCGCTTTTTTGAAGCTTACTGTCGTGGCACCACTCGACGAAGCTTCTACGTATGGAATCTCTGTACCTTGCTCTATACGCGCTTTTTTCTGGTTAGCCGTAGTAATGCTTGGCGTCGCGATTATCTCACCCTTGTTCTCTTGCTCCAGTGCTGACAGCTCAAGATCGATCAACGTACCATCCGCCAATTTGGCAATGTGCATACCAATACTACCAGCAGGAACCCCTTTCACGCCTAGATTAACGTTTAAGCGGTTTTCCAAAGACGGGATATTGCCATTGGACAAAGCATCTGCGCCTTCCAGCGTACCAGATATAGCATCACTACCTTGCTGGTCGTTAAAGCCCCAGCGGACACCTAAGTCTTCTTGCACGGTATCATCCACAGTAACCATGCGCGACTCAATACGCACCTGTTTTACTGGCACATCTAAGGTTTCAACCATCCGGCGCACACTTTCAATACTGCGCGAGGTGTCTTTAATTAGTAATGTATTGGTACGTTTATCAACGGAAACACTACCGCGATGGCTAATAATAGAATTAATATCGGTTTTGAGTAAGTCAGCAAACTCTTCCGCTTTTGCGTAATTAAGTTGAATATACTCGCTATATAATGGCTCCAGCTCTTCCACTTGCTGGCGCGCTTGTAACTCTTTGGCTTCTCGCGCTGCCAGTTCTTCTGATGGTGCAACCATCAAAATAGAACCGTCCATACGCTTATCTAGGCCTTTCACACGTAAAACAACATCAAGAGCCTGATCCCAAGGTACACCGTCTAAACGCAGAGTAATATTGCCAGACACCGTGTCACTCGTTACTAGGTTAAAGTTGTTTGTATCGGCGATGATCTGTAATACGGAACGAATTGGAATATCTTGAAAGTTCAACGTGATTGGCTGGCCTTTATACTCCTTTTTATCGCCAAAGGTTTTATTGCCTTCATCCTTTTCGATAGCCAGCGTAAAGATGTTATCAAGCTGCTGATAGGTAAACTTGAACGCCGCATTTGGCTCAATCACGATGCGGCTTTTATTTTCTTCTTTAAAGGTCTCAATACGAGATACCACAGTACCAAAGTCTAACACATCAAGTTCGTATAGCAGGTCTTCTGCAATATCAATATGGTGGAAATCTGCAATGATTTTGCCACCGCGTTCTTGAACATCGATAGCCGCTTGGTTGTGCTCTAGGAATGCAAGGACCTTAGCCTCGCCCCTCTCTCCGCGACGAAAATCAATGGCTTGGATTTGATTGATAAATGCTGTGACTTTTTGACTTTGATCTTGTTCAGAGACAATCGGCTTGTTAGACACATCCACTATCACAAGGTTATTCTTAACCTCAGTTTTATATAGCTTGAGCTCATCCATATTTATGGAAACGGCAAAGCCACCATCTCTGAGTTCACTGGTAATGCCTTGAATACCCGCTTTGTTAATGCTCAATGCTTTTAAGCTTTCTTCAAATTCGGCCTGCTGGAAAAACAATTCAATACTGGCACTTTCGCCAACCACACGAACTTTCGGCTCTGTATTGAGTTTTTCATCAAACACCAGCTGCAACTGAGTCTCCCCTGTCGGCACTGGGTTATAGCGAATGTCATACAACATAGGAATGGCATGCGCAATTGACGAGAGGCCAACTAAAGCAACACCGAGCACGGAACGCCAAATTGTTCGAGTGCTTTTAATGGTTGATTTTAGAACGTTATTATTAGTATTCACTCGTGCCACCTTGTTCCGCTTCTAACATTTCCAATTTTGTTAGCCTTTCTTTCCAACATCCCGTTCCATCTGGGATCAATTCTAATAATTCTAAATGATCAGCTTGTACACTCAGAACTTTGCCGTGATACAAGCCCATATATTCGCCACGTTTTACACGATATAGTCCCTGCGTCGCCGCTTCGATTAGTGCCCAACGGCCGTCCGACTTGGCAATAATGCCTTTCATACGTAGGTTATCCAACGGAAACTTCTCTAATGGGTAACGATCTCTGTCTGGATCTGGGTGTAAGCAGTTTTTAATTTGAACTAATTTATTTTCAATCACTTCAGGCTGCGGCGCAACGAAAGGACTACGTAACTCCGAAGCGCTATATTTAAACGGCTCATAATTTTGCATCTCAGGGATAGGCTCGATTTTAGGCGTTGAGCTCGCCTTTACCTGATCAATAAATTCTTTTTGTTCTGCCGTGCTATCATTACAACCTGAGATGAACATCAATGTGGTCACGCAGAGCATTAGTCGGATCATTTCTGACCTCCTTGCTCATAGCGATAAGTTTTTGCCACAACACTAAATACCAGCTCACCGTTTCCTGCATTTTCGATTCTAAAATCATGTAGGCTGACTATTCGAGGTAACTCAGATACTTTACTTACAAACTGACCAAATTCATGATATTTGCCAATTACCTCTAATTTAATCGGCAATTCGGTATAAAACTCTTTTCGCACCTCTGGCATCCAGCCAATTTTTAGGAAGGTTAATCCACTTGAAGTACCAACGTACGTCAAATCATCAAGTAGACCAGGCGTTTCATTGGAGCTTGGTAATCGTCTCAATAGCTCAGTGAATTGCGCTTCCATATTAATCATTTGCTGTTTGTATAGCTCAAGATTGTTTGCTCTTGAATACTTGATTCGGTAACTCGTTCTTAATTCCTGCTCTTTTTTAACCGCTTGATCGTAGCGCTCAATGGAACTTGAAACCATCAGGTTATAACCCAGTATCATCATCAACAAAACAACGAGAACGGAACATAAAACTTTTACTGGAAATGGCCATTGGCCGATGTTGTCAAGTTCCAGCTCATTCCAATCTATTTCTTTTAAACTGTTTAAGTCAAAATTCATGCACTATGCCTCCGCCCTATTTCGCTTTATCGGCTAAGTGGATGTCTTCATGAGACTTAACATAAAAATGCATCGTAAAATCACTCAGTAATTTTGAGCTTTGCTCACCGGCAACTATGCCTTGGATCACTGGTCGCTCTAATAAGTAAGAAGATTCAACTTGTCGTAACATCTGCGATAAGCGGTTGTTTGATTCACTTCGGCCAATGACTTTGATCATATTGTCTTTTCGTTCAAGACTAGTGAGGTAAACTCCAGCCGGAACCACTCGCGCTATTTCATCGATAATTTGTGTACCGAGGCTACGATTTAGTTGTAATTCTTCTATGAGCCGGATCCGACGTTGTAAATTTTCTTTTTGCTTATTAAGGTCGTTAATCGCGATTATCCGGGAATCTAGTTGAGAGATCTCACTTTCGAGATAGCGATTTTTAATTTCTTGTCCGGTTTTTAAGCCGTCATAAAAACTACCAAGTATATACATTATCAATAGGCAGGCCGCGATGATAACCGCAATGATAGTCAAAAAGATTTGTTGCGACGCTTGCCTTTGCTGCTCGCGCCAAGGAAGCAAATTTATATGTGGCATGATGAGAAGCTCCTTAATGCCAAGCCTGTAGCTAAGGCGAACTGCGCTTTATGTTTTTGCAGCACATGCCTATCCACCTTTGGTGCAATCTCCATGTCAGCAAACGGATCGGCCACTATTGTATGGATCCCAAGCTCATCAATGAGCAGTTTATCTAAGCCATCAACTAAAGCTGTTCCACCCGTCAACACAATGTAGTCAATATGATCTTTACCACTGGTCGTCATAAACATTTGCACCGCTCGGCGAATTTGCTGCAGCATAGAAGTTTGGAAAGGAGCCAAGACTTCAAAGGTATAGTTTGGCGGCAAATCACCCGTCGTTTTAGCCAGTTCCGCTTCGTCGTAAGTTTTGTTGTAATAAGCAACGATACTATTGGTATATTGCTCACCACCAAAGACTTGATCACGGGTGTAAATCGCTTTCCCAGATTGAATAACGCTTATCAGCGTAAGCACTGCACCAATATCTATCATTGCTACGATTTTATCGAAGGCATCGTTGGGTAGCTCAGGATAAATAACGTCCATGGCTCTACTCAGTGCATAGTTCTCTACATCGACAACTTTCGCTTTGAAGCCAGCTTCTTCCAATGCACCTACTCGAGCCTGCACACTCTCGGTGCGAGCCGCTGAGAGCAGTACATTCATTTTTGATGGATCAGCTTCATTTACTCCAATTTTTTCAAAATCTAGGCTAACTTCATCTAATGGGTAAGGGATCAGGCTATCTGCTTCAATAGCTATCTGAGACTCGAGTTCAGCATCAGTTAATGACACATCCATAAAGATCACTTTTGTAATCACGGTCTGACCGGATACGGCAACTGCTGCATATTGCGTGAGCTTTGGAATGCGCCGCTTCATTTTAGTTATCGCGTTGCCGATCGCTTCAATGTCTTGAATGGCCCTTTCATTTACAGCTCCTTTCGGAATAGGCTCAATCGCAACGGCTTCTACACGGTAGCTGGAACTTGTCTTCGACAGCAGCACCGCTTTGACACAATGAGAACCGATATCGATCCCTATCATCAGAGGTGCTTGTTTTTTTAGTAGTTGGCTCAGCATGTGAAGCGCCCGTTTCCTTTTAAGACTGTGTACCATAAAAATTTAGCACACAAAAATATTAATCGTTTTTTAATCAAGATATACTAGCAGTGTCTACCTGTAATTGGGAGTCTAACTAGGGATAATTCCGTGAAATTATTGAAAAGATTTTTACAATTCGTTTTTGTTTGTACCCTCTTAGGCGTGTTGACACTTATCAGTCTTTATTATTATGTCAAATCTGACATACCAAGTGTAGAGGTTTTGAAAGATGTTCAGCTACAAACACCCATGCAAGTCTTTACACGAGACGGGAAACTCATCAACCAGTTTGGTGAAAAGCGCAGGATCCCTGTACGTTTGCAGGATGTTCCACTTCCCATGCGAAAGGCATTCTTAGCAACAGAAGATAACCGTTTTTATGATCATTTCGGTGTAGACCCGATAGGTATCGTCCGCTCCGCTTTAGTGCTCATCACTACAGGGCAAAAAAAGCAGGGAGCGAGTACGCTCACCATGCAACTTGCCAGAAACTTTTTCTTAACAAGAGAGAAAGCCTATATTCGTAAAGTAAAAGAAATCTTTATTGCACTGCACATAGAGCAGCTATTAACGAAAGATGAAATCTTTGAACTTTACTTAAACAAAATTGAACTGGGTAATCGCGCCTTTGGTATCGGTGCCGCAGCACAAGTCTACTACGGTCGCTCACTGTCAGAATTAACTTTAGCAGAAATGGCAATGATTGCAGGTCTGCCAAAAGCGCCCTCTGCGCTGAACCCAATTCGTAATCCTGAGCGCGCACAGCTGCGCCGTAATGTTGTGCTCGGACGAATGCTTGCAGAAAAGTATATTACCCGCGCAGAATATGATGAGGCAACTCAAGCTCCCATCACAGCTAAATTCCATGGTGCCGAAATCGAGCTGTATGCACCTTATATTTCCGAAATGGTTCGTGCCTATATGGTCGAACGCTACGGTACTGATAAAGCTTATAACTCAGGCATGAAAGTTTACACTAGTGTGGAATCTGACATGCAACAGGCTGCTCAGCATGCATTAGTTGATAATTTACATGCCTACGATATGCGTCACGGCTTTAGAGGCGCAGAAGAAACCTATTGGCATGCTGAAACGGAATCGCCGCTAAGCCATGAAGGCATTATTACTCGCCTTAAAAAGGTCAATGAAATTGGACCGTTAAAAGCCGCTGTCGTGCTAAGCATTACAGAAAAAACCGCTGACCTACTTTTAAAAACCGGTGAACAAATTACATTGGAATGGTCAGGCTTAAGTTGGGCCAGACAATACATCAGTGAGACGCGTCAAAGCTTACCACCAAAAACAACCGCAGATATCCTCGCGCCAGGTATGCAAGTGTTTGTCCGTAAACAAGACGACGGTTGGATGTTAAGTCAGTTGCCGCAGGCATCCAGTGCCCTCGTCTCACTTGACCCGCAGGATGGGCGTGTAAAGGCGATTGTGGGTGGCTACAGTTTTGAGCTTAGTCAATACAATCGTGCTACCCAAGCTAAGCGTCAGGTGGGTTCAAACATCAAACCCTTTATTTATTCATCCGCATTAGAAAATGGCTATACCCTAGCCACCATTCTTAATGATGCCCCGATTAATCATTGGGACAGAAGCGTTGGCGTGGCTTGGCGTCCGAAGAATAGCCCTGAAGTGTATAACGGCCCAATCCGTATTCGCCGAGCGCTCGCACAATCGAAAAACGTGGTATCGGTTCGTTTGATCAAAGGCGTTGGCATAAATAAGGCCGCTGATCATTTGCTTAAATTTGGTTTCCAAGACGCAGATATTAACCGTAGTGAATCATTAGCACTCGGTAGTGCCGCATTAACTCCTCTTGAAATGGCACGCGGCATGGCCACTTTTGCCAATGGCGGTCACCTCATTGAGCCGTACTTTATCGATAGAATTACCGACTCATTTGGTACCGAGCTGGGTTCGGCAGAGCCGTTATTAGTCTGCGACGAGCAGCAGCTGGAAGAACAACCTGAGCGCTGTGCACCGCAAGTGATTTCGGAGCAAAACGCATTTCTGATTGCCGATGCACTTCACAGTGCTATCTGGGGTGGCGGTAGCTGGAAACACGACACGGGCTGGAGCGGCACAGGCTGGCGTGGTCAATGGTTAAAACGTCGTGACCTTGCTGGAAAAACGGGTACCACCAACGACTCTGTAGATACTTGGTTTACGGGCTTTAACCGCAACGTCCTCACCACAGTTTGGGTTGGCTTTGACGATGCGAGTAAATCCTTGGGTCGTGCGGCCTACAACGCTAACCTTGGTGATAATCAACTTGTTGGCGCAGAAGCCGGGGCAATTTCAGCACAACCTGCTTGGATAGACTTTATGCGTGAGGCACTTAAAGATCAGCCTTTGGCCCCGATAGAGCCGCCTCCAGGGCTTATTTCAACTCGGATTGACTTAAAGACAGGACTTTTGTCTCGTAAGAACGACTACACATCTCGGTTTGAGTATTTCGAGCAAGGTACAGCCCCGACCAAATACGTATTAGATACGGATAGCAGCACACCGTTTGACGATACCGCGCCGCTACCGACTCACGAAGAGTTATTCTAAAATAGAAATGCCGATACAGATGTATCGGCATTTTTTTCTTATACCAGTTGTATTATATTTATTTTCTTAATAGAGCTATTTTAGATTTTGCGTTAGCCAGAATAAATCGGAATGTATTCCCGCCGCTGTCACTTCTTTACCTGCTCCTGGGCCTTGGATCACCAGTGGATTTTGTTCATACCATTTAGTGTGGATCACAAAAATATTATCACCCGGTGTTAAGTTCGCGATTGCCGAGCCGTTTGGTACCTGTGCAATGCCTACTTTTGCAGACACTTTGCCATTGCTTGCAATTTCAAGCGCACCTGTATATCGAAGCGCAGCGTCATTCGCAGTGGCCTTTGCATAGTGTGTCGCATAAAAGTCATCGAGTTGCTGGCGATTTTCTAAAAACGTTTGCCATGAACCCACACTCAAGGACGCAGGCATTAACGCCTCTAGTTCAATATCGTCAAGCTCGAGTTCAATACCTAACTCTCGTGCTAAGATCAAAAGCTTACGCTGCATATCACGGCCAGATAAGTCTTCTCGCGGATCGGGCTCGGTAAAACCAAGTTCTTGCGCTCCAAGCACTAGCTCAGAAAATGCTTCAGAACCATCATAGCGACTACAAAGCCATGATAAAGTGCCGGAAAAGACGCCTTCAATTCTCACTACTTCATCACCACTATTTTGCAGATCAGCCAATGCAAAGTTAATGGGAAGACCTGCGCCAACACTGGTGTTGTAACGCCATAACAGGTTACGCTCTTGTAACTGCTGACGCAGCTTTGAGTACCAACCTTGTTGTGCCGTGCCGGCATATTTATTGGCGCTGATCAAATGGCAGTCATGTTCAACAAGCTGTGGATACAACTCGCTGAAGCGCTCGCTCGCAGTAATATCGACCACCACTTTATGCTCGTAATCTAGCTCTTTAATACGAGTGAATAGCTCTGCTTCATTGTATTCAATAGCCTCATTTTGCCACTGCTGTTGCCACGATGCTAAATTCAACCCGCTTGGACAGAACAACATTTGCTTAGAACGCAGTAGGCCAACCAACTTAAGATCAAAGTGCTCACTCAGCTTAGCGACTTGGTTTTTGCATTGTTCGATAAACACTTCACCCACATTGCCAACACCCGCCACAATCACTGCAAGCTCCCGGCCTTTATTCACCAAACGCTCGTGCAATATAGCAAGTAGATCGCTATCAATTGCTTGATCGGTTAACACTAAGCTGTAATGACGCTCTTGCAGTACAAAGCGGGTGACAATTGCATGTTCATCCAATAGCTCCAGTGCCTGCTGATGTAAGCCAGCGACATCCTGACTTGGGGCAACAATAGCAAAGCCTTGTACTTGTGATTCAATAATATTGGCCCGCGAATCCAGCGCTTTGATCACAACATGGCTAAACTCAGATGGCACCAGTAAGTGTGCCTCTCCACCTTTAACAAAATGATGAATGCTATGCTGGATAAGCTGGCTTAGCTGTTTTACTTCACCACTTTTTAGCTGCTCAACGCGTAACAGGTCAAGTTGTCCAAAAGTGGTAATAAAGCGCTTCTCTTTGCTATAGCCTGCCTTTACTATCTCAGTGCCAAGCGCATCAGCATCAAAGCTGCTGCGAACTTGTAGTTTTATATCGGTATCTTTGAGTGGAGACAGCGTTTTTGCATGCAGTACCGGATTGCCTAATCGAGCGAGTAATTCAGCTTGGCCACGACATACTTTAGTGTATTTTATGGCATTAGCGACTTTACGTGGATCTGTGCTGAACACACCAGTTGTATCCGTCCAAATTGATACTTGAGCGGCATCAAGGTAACTTGCCAACAAAGTCGCGCTATAGTCACTGCCATTTCGGCCTAAAGTCACCGTTTCACCTTGTGCATTTACGGCAATAAAGCCGGTAACGATATAGATAGCTTGGTCATCAATAGCGCGATAGCACGCTTCTTTGTTGTGGGCGTGGAGTAACACTCCCTCTTGTTGTACAAATAACGTACGAGCGTCGATAGCTTTGGCTTCAACACCTTGAGAGCTTAGGTAGTTTGCTAATATACGAGCCGACCATAGCTCTCCATGTGCAAGCAAGCTGGCGTAGTGAAGCTGTTGTTCTTCTCGCCCTAAAGCGATTGCTTGCAGCTCATTGACAAGCTGTTTGAGTAACACACTGTGTTGTTCACCTACAAACAAGGCATCAATTAATTCACGTTGATGATTTTCAACTTGTAATAAAACATCGTTGAATGCACGAACATCTTGCTGCTCAAAGCTTTGCCATAATTTCACTAGGGTATTCGTTGTTTTTCCTGCAGCAGAAACCACAACACTGTCACCTAGCTGACATTGCTCTAACACTATCTTGGCAACCGCCTGATAACGCTCTGGCGAGCTTAAACTCGAACCACCAAACTTATGTACTACTTTTGCCATTTACTCACCACAACGCTACTGTATGCGCAGGCGTTAATTTGAATGACTTAGCATCATCACTCGCCTGACTTTCATCAATACATGCAAATCCTGATTCCAGATCTGCAATGAGATCCTGTGCATCTTCAATGCCCACAGAAATACGAATTAACGTGTCTCCCACTCCCGCTTCTAAACGTGCTTGCGGATCCATACCTGCGTGTGTCATCGTCGCTGGATGGCAAATAAGACTCTCAACCCCACCTAAAGATTCTGCCAATGAAAAGTGCGTTAGAGACGTTAAAAACTTCGCTGATGTTTGCAGATCGCCTTTGATATCAAAGCTCACCATGCCACCAAAGCCGAGCTGTTGTTTTTTCGCAAGTTCGTGTTGAGGATGCGACTCAAGGCCAGGGTAATAAACTTGGCTAACATACGGCGACTTTTCTAAATACTCCGCAATAAGCTGAGCATTTTCTTGATGCTGGCGTAAACGCACGTTTAAAGTGCGCAGTCCACGTAGGGTAAGGTAACTATCAAAAGGCGCGCCGGTAATACCGATATTATTCGCCCACCAAGCTAACTCATCACCCAACTCCTGTGTACGCGCGATCACCGCGCCCCCCACGACATCAGAATGACCATTGATATATTTAGTGGTTGAATGCACGACAACATCCACGCCAAAAGCAATAGGGTTTTGTAGTGCAGGAGACAAGAAGGTGTTGTCAGCGGCAACCAAAGCCCCTACGGAACGCGCTGCGTTTACGACAGCTTCTATATCCGTGAGCCTTAATATTGGGTTACTTGGTGTTTCAATCCAAACTAATTTAGGTTTGATCTGCTGCAGCTGTGCAAGACTTTCTGATTGCGTAAGATCCAAGACGGCTAATTTGAGCAATCCACGCTTTGCAAGCGATGTAAACAAGCGATAGCTACCACCATAACAGTCATGTGGAATAACCAGCGTATCGTCATGGTTAAGCAGTTGCGTTACTAGGTGAACGGCAGCCATGCCAGTCGCGGTAATAATGCCACGAGCACCGCCTTCAAGTTCGGTAAGTGCCTGTGCCAGCACATCACGATTAAAGTTACCACTGCGGCCATAATCGTAGTCGCGTTTGGTATCAAAATCGGCAAAAGAATAGGTGGTAGAAAGGTAAAGCGGTGGCACTACTGCCCCATGTGCTTTATCAGCTTCTATACCGTGACGCACTGCAACCGTCGATTTGTTAACTTGACTCATAAGGTCACCTAGATAGTTGGATGTTTAGACGTCTAAAAGGTTAGAGCAACAGAAACTAGAAGTCAAAACATTTATACCGCTAAATGGCTAAATAACTAGTATTTGACTATCTTTTTTAAACCGATAAAATTTCGCCACTCTAGGCGTTGCTAATACGACTGAGTTATTGAAAACTATGGCAGAGATTCTTCTATCTCGCTATGGCGGATTAGTTTATTCATCTATTTGAGTTTGGGATTTATCTTTCGTTTGTAAGGTTATTCCTATATTCATGCGGTTGGTGAATAATGTAGACCAGAACCCAGTCATATTGGCATTGATGTAACTGAGGCAAGTACACAATTATGGCAAAATGGAACGGTGAGTATATTCACCCATATGCAGAACACGGTAAGAAAGCAGAGCAAGTAAAAAAGATCACGGTGAGCATACCTCTGAATGTACTCAAAGTGCTAACTGATGAGCGTACACGTCGCCAAGTGAATAACTTACGTCATGCCACGAACAGTGAGCTTTTATGTGAGGCGTTTCTACATGCCTTCACAGGTCAGCCACTGCCGAGCGATGAAGACTTGAGAAAAGATAATCCAGAGCGTATTCCGTTAGAGGTAAGACAAATAATGGAAGAACGTGGCTTGGAGATCCCAGAAATAAACGAAGAGTGATAAAAACTCTCTCGCGCTGGGATACAGACACAAAAAAAGCCTCGACCGAGGCTTTTTTCATTTGGATAATACCATTGGTATTATTCCATATATCCAGCTGGCATGTCGATTTGTGCTACGCCTGATTCAATTGCAGCTGCCGCTACCGCTTTTGCAATACGAGGTAACAAACGCGGGTCCATTGGTTTTGGAATAATATACTCAGAACCAAACTCAAGGCTATCCACGTCAGCCGCTTTTAACACTTCAGCAGGCACAGGCTCTTTAGCAATCGTTCTAATTGCTTCAACCGCTGCAATCTTCATCTCGTCATTGATAGCAGTTGCACGTACATCAAGCGCACCACGGAAGATAAACGGGAAACACAGCACGTTATTTACTTGGTTTGGATAGTCCGAGCGACCAGTCGCCATGATCAAATCATTACGTGCACCGTGTGCAACTTCAGGGCTGATCTCTGGATCTGGGTTAGAACAAGCAAATACCACAGGCTTGTCAGCCATTAACTTTAGATCTTCAGCAGAAAGTAAATCTGGGCCAGAAACACCAACAAATACGTCCGCATCTGCAATCACGTCTTGTAAGGTACGCTTATCCGTGTTGTTTGCAAACAACTCTTTGTATTCATTTAGGTCATCACGGCGAGTATGGATCACGCCTTTTCTGTCCAGCATATAGATGTGCTCACGTTGAGCGCCGCACTTGATCAATAATTCCATACAAGCAATAGCGGCTGCACCCGCGCCAAGACACACAATAATCGCATCGTGAATATCTTTACCTTGGATTTCCAACGCATTCAGCATACCCGCAGCGGTTACAATTGCAGTCCCGTGCTGATCATCATGGAATACAGGAACGTCACAACGCTCGATTAGCGCGCGCTCAATCTCAAAGCACTCTGGCGCTTTAATATCTTCAAGGTTAATACCGCCAAACGTGTCTGCGATATTTGCCACCGTATTGATGAAGTCTTCGGTGGTATTGTGCTTAACTTCAATATCGATTGAATCAAGGCCCGCAAAACGCTTAAATAATAGCGCCTTACCTTCCATGACAGGCTTTGACGCCAAAGGACCTAAGTTACCCAAGCCAAGAATCGCCGTACCATTACTGATCACCGCAACCATATTTCCTTTACCCGTGTAACGGTATGCATTCGCCGGATCAGCCGCGATTTCACGTACTGGCTCTGCAACACCAGGGCTGTATGCAAGTGCTAAGTCTTTTACGGTCTCGGCAGGTTTAGTAAGTTCAACACTGATTTTACCTGGAACGGGCTTCTCGTGATAATCTAGAGCTTGTTGACGAAAATCTGTCATGGCGCGATATTTTCCTACGAAGTTAATGTGAGAGTGTGGTAAACGTTCGCATTCTGAATGTTGGCAACCTATCAGGCAGGTTAGAGCAACACACAGTGCGATTAACTATATGAGCGACGACATTCAACCACTCAACAAGCCTATGTGCTTTGCTGTCGTGGTATGTCAATAGGACATATAGTTAATCGACCGTATTCACACAATACCGAGTTTTGCTCATTATTCAAGTAAAATCAGGTCTATCCACTAGCACGGTATTTTCTATACTTTTCCGAGAAGATAAGCTCAATTTTAAGAAATATTTCACAAATAAAATGGCTAAAACTTAAAAAATAAAACCCTAAAACGAACTCGAAATGTAGAAAATTAGCACAAATGTACACCAATTATAAAAACTATAAGAAAATAACAACTTAATTAATTTTAACGTCAAGATACCTACTTTTAATCGCAATATAGTGACTTTATTTTATATGGGGTGCTCATACCTGATACTATTTACTATATGAGCTTTGATTATTTTCACAACTTAAGTTCGTAAATGTTCAGTATTTATCTACTAAATAGAGTTTTTACTCTACTCAAGAGATCAGTAAAGTTTTGCTGCCAAACTGGCAAGTTTTTTATTTTAGAAGAATAAAAGGCACAATGAGACGGGAAGACTGACAATCTGTCTGTTGACGCAGAATAGGATGTATAAATCGGGAAAGTATTTTCAAACAGGCACAAAAAAAGCACCCTAAGGTGCTTCTTTCGACTAGACCAACAAGATTACTTCTTGCTGCTAAGTGCACCGAAACGCTTGTTAAAGCGATCTACTCGGCCACCTGTGTCAAGGATCTTCTGCTTACCAGTGTAGAACGGGTGACATGCAGAACATACGTCTAGGTGAATATCTTTACATAGCGTTGAACGAGTTTCGAACTTGTTACCGCAAGAGCACGATGCAGTGATCGTCTCGTAATTAGGGTGAATACCTTCTTTCATAGCAACCTCTAGTTAAGGCCGTATCGCTCTCCAAACCCGAAGTCTGGCACCATACGTAGTTATACAAAAATGTGGACGCGTATTTTAGTGCCTAACTGAACAATCTACAAGCAATATTTCAGAGTTTTTTATCACCGCCTCTGAGTACGTTTTCAATTCGTACCACCTTAGGTATATACTTCGTCACTGCGCTCACTTTATGGAATTGTAATACATGCTCATTCTTGAAGTAGCTTTAAAGCTGCCACTGCACCGAACATTCGACTATTTGCTAGCACCAACCATGCAAGTTGAAGCAGGAATGAGAGTCACCGTCAATTTCGCCAACCGTCGCTGCACTGCAATTGCGCTTGTAAAAAAAGACGACACTGATGTACCAAAAGAAAAACTCAAGCAAATTATTGAGGTGTTGGACGAGCACCCTGTCTTTAATCAAGCACAACTTAGCTTTTTACACTTTGTCTCCCAGTATTACTGTCATCCAATTGGCGATACCTTATTCACAGCACTACCGGCAGTACTCAGAGATGGTGGAAGCCCAGACAAAACTCAGATCCCTATCGTCAGATTAACGGAAAAAGGGCAGAAACTACCAACACTGCGAGCCAAAAAGCAACAAGCACTGCTTTCTCAATTATATGAAGGTGGTGCAATAAAGTTAAGTGAACTCAAAGCGCTCGGATTTGCTAGCCAAACAATTAAAGCATTGGAAGAAAAAGCGCTTATCTCACAATCTATTGAGCATGATAGTGATTGGTCGCAAAACGAATTACAGCTAGGCGAAAAGCCACGCCTAAACGACCAGCAAGCGACTATTTGTAGCGCCGTTAATGCACAAGTCGGTTACCGTACCTTTTTAATCGAAGGTGTAACAGGAAGTGGTAAAACCGAAGTCTACTTACAGAGCCTTGAAAACATAATAAAAGCGGGTAAACAAGCACTGATCTTGGTGCCTGAAATTGGGCTCACACCACAAACGGTCAACCGCTTCAAAAAACGCTTTAATAACCTGCCCATTGATTTATGGCATTCAAACCTAACCGATAACGAACGCCTACATACTTGGCGTCGCGCCGAAAAGGGTCTGAGCGCTTTGGTCATCGGTACTCGCTCGGCCATTTTTTTGCCATTTCAAAATCTCGGCATGATCATCGTTGACGAAGAGCACGACAACTCGTTCAAACAGCAAGAAGGCCTGCGCTATCACGCCAGAGATCTCGCTGCATTTCGAGCGCATCAGGCACACTGCCCCTTGCTTTTGGGAACAGCAACACCGGCATTAGAAACATTACACAAAGCCATTACCAACAAATATCAACTCGTCACATTGAGTAAACGAGCGCAGACCCAGCACGATAACCAATTTCACCTTGTAGACATGAAAGGTCAGCCAGAACAAGGCGGGTTTTCACCAATGAGTTTACATTGGATGGAAAAAACACTCGCTCGCGGTAAGCAGGTTATGGTGTTTCTAAATCGTCGGGGGTTTGCACCCACATTGATGTGTCACGAATGCGGATGGCTTAATACCTGTAAACATTGCTCAACCAGCGCCACATACCATAAAAACATGAACCGCTTGGTATGCCATCATTGTGGTGAGCAGGACTTTGTACCGCGACAGTGTCCAGATTGCGGCAGCACCCAAATCATGCCCACAGGGCTTGGTACAGAACAACTCGAAGGCTTTTTAAGCGAACGCTTCGATGATATTCCCGTTACTCGCATTGACCGAGATTCTACGCGCCGTAAGGGCAGCCTTGAAAGCGCCCTTGAAGAAATTAATCAAGGTGGCGCGCGAATTCTGGTCGGCACTCAAATGCTTGCCAAGGGCCACCACTTTGCCGATGTCAGTCTTGTTATTATCTTAGATGTGGACTCAGGACTTTACTCTTGCGACTTTAGAGCAACCGAGCAAATGGCGCAGCTTATTACGCAAGTTGCTGGAAGAGCCGGACGCGCCGGTGAAGCGGGAACCGTGTTATTGCAAACGCATTTTCCAGAACATCCATTATTGCAAGATTTAATCAATAATGGTTATGGCGACTTCGCGCGATATGCCTTACAAGAGCGTGAAGAAGCTATGCTTCCCCCCTTCGCACACTTAGCTATCATCCGCGCCGAAGCAACAAATATAAATACAGTATTGCGCTTTTTGTCGGATTTGGTTCCAGCTACCCCCTATCCTGGTATACAATTGCTGGGTCCAATTCCAGCACCACTTGAACGAATAGCTGGAAAGTTCAGATATCAATTACATATACACGCACAACAACGCACTGTGCTGCGGGACTACCTTTCGCAACTCGCGCGCTATATCGCTACGCATGAGTCTGCCAATCGAGTACGCTGGAGCATAGATGTTGATCCAATGGATAGCTATTAAAATCAAATAACCTATGGCACAGCACGATTACATCAATAAGAAACCTAAAGGCAAGGGGAAAGACAAGGCAGAAAAGTCGGCGAAATTTCCTGTTATTGCTGCTATTTTTGCATTTCTACTGATCGGTGGGTTTGCCTACGGTCTTTGGTTTATAAAAACCAATGCCGATCCTAAAGAAGTAGAGCAAGCCAAAAATCCGCACCCAGTTGCCGAGCAAAAGGTTATTAAACCAAAGCCTCGCCCACCTGAGTTTATTGAAGAAATTAAAAATCATGAAATCAAGGTCGAAGTTAAAGAGATCGAGAGCAAAGGTCCCTATCAAATGCAGTGTGGTTCATTTAGAACCCATAGCCAAGCCGAAGCTATGAAAGCCAAAGTTGCGTTTGCTGGATTAATCGCGGAGATCCGCCGTACCGAAGGGAGTAACGGTGTCTGGTATCGTGTCCGTCTTGGTCCCTACGATACCAAACGTTTAGCCGAGAGCGATAAAAACAAGTTGCAGCGTGTTGGGATATTTGGCTGCGGGATTTGGGGCTGGACTTGATTTTTATAAGTCTACCCATATTTCCTACTAATCTAGAGCTACACGGGCACAGGCCCAAATAAGGATTACTATGACTACCATCGTTAGTGTTCGTCGCGATGACAAAGTGGTTATCGGCGGTGATGGCCAAGTTTCGCTTGGTAACACAGTTATGAAAGGCAACGCACGTAAAGTACGTCGTCTATACAATGGTAAAGTACTGGCAGGTTTTGCTGGCGGTACAGCTGATGCATTTACATTATTTGAACGCTTTGAAGCAAAGCTTGAGATGCACCAAGGCCATCTCACTAAAGCAGCCGTAGAAATGGCAAAAGACTGGCGTACCGACAGAGCATTAAGAAGGCTTGAAGCCCTACTTGCGGTAGCCGATGAAACCGCCTCACTTATCATCACAGGTAACGGCGATGTGGTGCAGCCAGAGCATGACCTTATTGCTATCGGCAGTGGTGGTAACTTCGCACAGGCAGCTGCAACCGCACTACTTGAAAATACCGACTTAAGTGCGAAAGAAATCGTGGAAAAGAGCCTGAAGATCGCTGGCGATATCTGCGTATTTACCAATAATTTCCAAACTATCGAAGAATTGTAATAGGACTCGTCATGACAGCTATGACTCCAAGAGAGATTGTGCACGAGCTTGATCAACACATTATCGGTCAGGACAAAGCCAAAAAAGCCGTCGCGATTGCACTTCGCAACCGTTGGCGTCGTATGCAGCTTGATGAAGAGCTGCGTGCAGAAGTTACACCAAAGAATATTTTGATGATCGGTCCAACGGGTGTGGGTAAAACTGAAATTGCCCGCCGTCTAGCAAAACTTGCTAACGCACCATTTATCAAAGTAGAAGCGACTAAGTTCACCGAAGTGGGTTATGTTGGTAAAGAAGTCGAAACCATCATCCGTGACCTAGTCGAAGTGTCTTTTAAACTGACCCGTGAACAACAAACCAAAAAGTTCAAGTTCCGCGCTGAAGAAGCCGCCGAAGAGCGCATTTTAGATGCACTTTTGCCACCAGCAAAAGACGCTTGGGGTGAGTCTCAGCCAAATGAAAATTCGTCAACACGTCAAGTATTTCGTAAGAAACTACGTGAAGGTCAGTTAGACGACAAAGAAATTGAGATCGACATCGCAGAAACGGCGCCTCATGTTGAGATCATGTCTCCTCCTGGTATGGAAGAAATGACCAGCCAGCTACAGAGCATGTTCCAAAACATGTCGGGTGACAAGAAAAAGAACCGTAAGCTGAAAATTAAAGAAGCACTTAAGCTATTGATTGAAGAAGAAGCTGCAAAGCTTGTTAATCCAGAAGAGCTTAAAGAGCAAGCTATTGAGTCAGTTGAGCAAAACGGTATCGTGTTTATTGATGAAATCGATAAAATTTGTAAGCGCGGAGAATCTTCTGGCCCAGATGTTAGCCGTGAAGGTGTACAACGCGACTTACTACCACTTATCGAAGGTTCAACCGTTAACACTAAACACGGTATGGTAAAAACCGACCACATTCTATTTATCGCGTCAGGTGCGTTCCAAATGGCCAAGCCGTCGGATTTAATCCCTGAACTGCAAGGTCGTTTACCTATTCGCGTTGAACTAGAAGCACTAACTGCGGGTGATTTCAAACGTATTCTAACTGAGCCAAACGCATCTCTTACAGAGCAGCAACAAGCGCTACTTAAAACAGAAGACGTTACTATCGACTTTACCGATGACGCTATCACCAAACTGGCTGAAGCTGCATATCAGGTCAACGAGAAAACTGAAAACATCGGTGCGCGTCGCCTTCACACTGTGATGGAAAAGCTGATGGAAGAGATTTCATTCGATGCTAGTGAAAAGGCCGGTGATACCTTGACGATTGATGCCGCCTACGTTGAACAGCATTTAGACATGCTTGTTCAGGATGAAGATTTAAGCCGCTTCATTCTCTAAATGAAAATAAAAAGCGGAGCAAAGCTCCGCTTTTTGAGTTATACCAATTATGTATCAAGTCACCAAACTTCATTATCATACGCTCAGTAAAGTGCTCGATGTTTATTTTGAGGACGGCCGCCGCTTTACACTAAGTGCCGAGTTCTTGCGAACTCACTCACCATCAGCCGAAGTACAGGGCCATAGTCCAGCGCAAAAGCAACTCGTGTTAAACAAACAGAATGTCGCTATCAAGACAATTGACCCCGTTGGACACTATGCTGCACGCTTTGTTTTTGATGATGGTCACGACTCAGGGCTCTACAGCTGGCAATACTTATATTCCATAGCTACACAGCACGATGCGCTGTGGCAGGAATACGTAAACGCGGTAGAAAAGTATCAAATCCAAAAGGACAGCGTACCTATCAAGTTTGTGCCTTAACCAAACCTCCATAACAATGCATGCTGCTCGTGGTACTGAATAAAGCCATTCTTAAATGCAATGTACTTCTCCATATCTTGGTTACAGGCGTTTACAGCTTCTTGCTTAACCTTAGCGTATTGCCTCGCTATATCTGGAAAAGTAATTAAATAGTCACGAAAGGCAAGATGACGTTTAACTCCATCAGAACCGGCTAAAAATGCATGCAGATGATGAGTTCTAGACACTATGCCTTTACGAAAATAACGACGCCTAGCAATACCAAACTCTCCCATTATCTCATAACCTAAATCACGCAGCTTTTCTGACTCTATGTCTAATTTATCTAAGTCATTTACTTCCAGTAGCATATCAATTATTGGTTTAGCACATAGCCCTGGAACCGCTGTACTGCCTATATGGTGTAAAGCAGCTACATTTGCCTTGGGTAGATGAGCGAGTATCGCCTGTTTCTCTTTGTTGAACTGGTGCGGCCAATCCGAATTGTAACTTACCACTGCTATGTTGGCATTCATTTAAGCGATGCCATTCTTGCGTCTAAATAAAAGTCCCACTATAAATAAGTGGGGCTTTTATATAAAGAACCTCAGATTGAATTGGTGTTTATACCTGATACTTAGCCACGGCTTCGTGTAATACGCGCGCTTGCTCTGCGACTTCTTCACTACTTTGTGCGTTAGAGTGTGCATGCTCAGAAGCGCTCTGTGCAATATCTCTGATTTTTACTACATTCTTGTTCACTTCAGAAGCAACTTGGTTCTGCTCATCAATTGCCGTCGCAATATGTGTACTCATTTCCATAATAGTTTGTACATCTTGGGTGATCATGCTGAGCAATTCCCCTGCTTTTTCAGCTTGCGACACACTTTCATTACCCTGCTCACGGCATTGATCCATGATATTCACTACTTCTCGTGTACGCTGTTGCAGTGTAGAAATGATGCTTTCGATTTCTTGTGTGGAGTCTTGAGTACGCTGCGCAAGTGACCTAACTTCATCCGCTACAACAGCAAAACCGCGACCTTGCTCACCTGCCCGCGCAGCTTCAATAGCAGCGTTTAGCGCAAGTAAATTTGTTTGCTCTGCAATACCACGGATCACATCCAATACCGAGCCTATGGTTTCACCATCCCGCTCTAGCTGAGCAACAACGTTTGAGGCACCACCCAACGATTCCGATAACTGCATGATGTGCTCAATTGTTGCAGTGACCTCACGGCGACCTTGTTGCGCATTTTCATTCGTTGTCTCGGCTTTATGCGCCGCTTCACCCGTATTGTGAGAAATGTCTTGGATCGTCGCTTGCATCTCAGTCGCAGCCGTTGCGACCATATCCGCTTCGTGCAACTGCTCAGCCATACCAGCGCTCGTTTGAGCAGTTGTCTCTGTTAAATGATCCGTGGCTTCATTAATCGTTGCCAACGCCCCATTCACATCCGCAATAAGATCTCTAAAGTCAGAAATCAAGCTATTAAAATCACGGGTCATAATAGTGATTTCGTCATTGCCTCTTTGCTCAATTTGCAGACTTAAATTATTTTCACGGCGAATGCGTTCAATAGTTTGATAAACACGCTCTACAGGTTGAATAATTGAGCGACTGGTCGATAGCACAAGCGTCATCACGATAATACTTGCAACAATAAATACACCAATGGCGAGCATCTGAGTTTGATCTACGTTCTCTTTAATCTCTGCTTTTGCCTGTTCCACTACTTCAGAGACCACCGCATCACTTTTTTCAACACTTACCTTCATCTTGCCTAGCGCACCGCTCGTCAAATCTAAGCCGAGTGTCTCCTGAGCTTTAACTAAACTCGCAAATTTGGATTGATAGGTGTTCAATAAGCTAAGCAACTTAGATTGATATTGAGCGTTAAACCCAGCACTACGAATTTCCTGAGAAAACTGTGCAACTAGCTCGTCAAACCGTTTCAAGTATTTGATATCAAAACGTAGCATAAAGTCTTTTTCAGCTCGACGAAGCTGTAGCATAGTTGAAAGGAGTTGATAGTTCTGCTGCTCTTTTAACAGTGTTTCTACCTCATGTACCGCGCCACGAAGCTCACCGTAAAGCGCATCTTTTGGATGCAAGCCGATTGTTTTTTGTAACTGCACCACTTTTTGAAAGTCATCGTAATAACTTTTTGCTAAACGTTCAAATTCGTTGATCCGACCTAAATCGACATCAAAATCAGAAAAAGTACCTTGCAACAAAGCGAGCTTTGTTTGTAGCTCACGATACTCGTTTTCAAACTCATCGAGTGAATCTACCTGCTTGTAAAAAAGGAAGTTTTTCTCGTGTTTGCGCATTGCTAATTCATGAATGTCGAGCTCTTCTGCATATTGAATGGTTTCATTCAATTTCAGCATAGTACGAGCTTCATACATAATCATAATTAACATAACAACCAAGGCAATCCCTACCACTAATGCATTCACTTGCAAACGACGTCTGATAGTCAGATTTTCTAATACCGCCATCGGCTTACCTACAATGTTAATAGACTGGCTAAAGTATAGCTGAAGCCTTCCGCCCTTGCCTCATAATAGGTAATTATTCTGGGTTCATATTACAAAATAATATATTTACGCCGCTTTTACATACAAGTTATTAACACCACACCAAAGTTGACTGTGCAATAAATCAACATTGTGCCATTGACGTCCTAATAACCAGTCCACTAGCAAGCTGGGATCGGATGGAAAATAAAACGATGCTTTCGCGTCCGCTCGCAGCCATTCTTCCAACGCACCAGCATTGAGGTAATTCATTACTTGGGCATGACCAAGCTCGGCTAGCGTCTGTGCATTATTTTGCTGTTCGAATTGACCATCTAATGGCTTAAGTAGCAGTTTCTTACCAAGTTTTAATGCTTCACTAGAAAGCTCAAATCCGGCATTTGCAATTACGCCACTGGTATTTCTAAGGTCTTGAATAAACCCAGAGCGACTTGGTTTTCTCAGATGAATATGTTGCAACGAAGCGTTGTCGGCATCTGGGTGATAGCAGTAAAATTCCTTATCAGGGAAATCCTTTAACAATTCAATAATGCTATCCAAAGCTTCAAACGGCAGATAAACCAGGACTTTATTAATTATAGATGCACACTGCTCTTGCTCTGCCTCATAAGGAATAAAAGGCGGAATAATATGCTTATCAAATGGTTGCCAATGCACACCCAGATGAATATCTGCTGGTGCAAAATAACGGATCAAAGCTCTATGCCAAGGCTGTACGGCAAATTGTGGAACTGCATCATATAAATATGACGCTTGATGACTCATAGCTATCACCGGAACCTTTGCCAGCTTTCCAGCCCATGCACTGACAGGTTCAAAGTCGTTAAAGATCAGATCATAACCTGATACATCTAACTTTTTTACATCGCGGATAAACTCACCAAACTTGAGCGATTGGAAAGTTTTTAAACGATTTAATTGGCCACGCTCAGTAACAAATGACAACCCTCGGCAACTACGATAATCACCAAAGTCATGCATATCAAAATAATTTTCCGAAGGGCGTCCTGAAAAAAAGTAGTCAACAGAAATTCCCATGTTGCGAAAGCAATTTGCCATTACCCGAGCTCGAGTAGTATGGCCATTTCCCGTTCCTTGAACACCATATAGTATTTTCATACGCTTCCTAATATCACTATCGCTAAACTTGCACAAGCAACACCCATTGCCGCACCAAGCACCACATCAAGTGGATAATGTACCCCTACAATTACGCGTGACAATGACACCCCTGAAGCCCAAACCATCAACGGAAATGCAGCCAGTGGAATTTGCTCCATCAGGCAAGTTGCATATAGCCAAGCACCAGCACTATGCCCCGAAGGCAGACTAAATTTATCACTCGGCGTCAACAAGGCTTTCACTGCGTAACAGTCACATGGCCGTAATCGTGCAAAACGATTTTTGAGATAGAAGTAAAGCGGCCTTTCAATTGCAAAGGCCAAAATCACGGTGAGTGCAAATTGCTGACCTAGCTGCTCCAAAAACAAAGCGCACGCAATTGCGACCAACACATAAAGTCCACCGTTGCCACTTTTGGATAGACCTAATGCTATCAATCTAAACCAGTTTCTTGGTTTAGGGCAAAACACTACAAAGTATAATGCAGCGTCCAGCTCGGCTAGTTTTGCTTTCATCATTCGAGTCACGCCTAATTGCTCACAATATCAGCATAGAAGAGCAAAATAACAAATGGGTGACACTTTTAAGACACAAATATGTAAGTTGAATCAAAGCATTGCTAAGCACAAGTATGAGAGTATACTGGTTATCGACAATCAATATTCGAGGATTCAATATGGAATACAGCACTTCTGATCTTTGCGACCACTTTGCTGATGTGGTTGATGTGCTAGAGCCTATGTTCATCAATTTTGGCGGCCAGACGTCATTTAGTGGTCGTATCACTACCGTCAAATGTTTTGAAAACAATGAGCAGATCCAAGATGTACTACAACAAGACGGTACCGGTCGTGTGCTGCTCGTTGATGGTGGTGGTTCAACTCGTCGTGCACTGGTTGATATTGATTTAGCTGAGCTGGCGGTCGAGAACAACTGGCAAGGCATCATCGTTTACGGCGCGGTACGCCATGTTGATGAACTAGAAGAAAGCGATATTGGCATTCAAGCAATCGCTTCTATCCCAGTGGCAGCAGATAGCAGTGGCAGCGGTGAAGTTGGCATTCCCGTTAATTTCGCAGGTGTCTCTTTTTACGAAGATGATTTTGTTTACGCCGACTCCACGGGCATTATCATCTCTGCGGAAGAGTTAATTTTAGAAGATGATAACGAAGATAATTAAGCACTAGAAGTAACAGTCATGAGTACAGCAGTCCGTATATATGATGAAAGCGATATTGCCACTTTTGTTAGCGCCAGAGCCGGTGAAACCAGAATTTGGCAAAGCATAAGCTTTTTACAATGTGATCATGACTACGCAGCTTCGCTTAGAGACGCGGCCCAGTTTGGGATCCGCTATGTCTTGTTGGGGATCCCCGAGGATATAGGTCCGCGCGCCAATTGCGGGCAAGGTGGTGCCGAGCTTGGTTGGCAAGCCTTCTTAAAACGTTTTTTAAACCAGCCCGATAACCAGTTTTTGTCGGGAGATAAGATTTTACTGCTAGGCGAAGTGGATACCCATGCTATTCAAACGCGCGCACTATCGCTCGATAACACCAATAGCGAACAACTAGCGCAGTTACGCACCCTCTGTGCCGACCTAGACAACCAAGTGATTGCAACCCTAGTACCTATCTTTGCTGCAGGCTTAGAGCCAATCATCATCGGTGGCGGTCACAATAATGCTTTTGGTATTTTGCAGGCACATTTTGAGGCCAGTAAACGTGCCGCAGGTGCCATCAACTTTGATCCTCACGCTGACTTTAGAGCTTGTGAGGGAAGACATAGCGGCAATGGCTTCAGTTACGCGCATCAAGCTGGTAGCTTGTCTCATTATCATGTCATTGGCTTGCATGAGCACAAAAATAACCAGACAATCCTTACTCAATTGCAAAGCGCTGGATTCGGGTTTTCAAGTTATCAAACGATAAAAACCAGACAAACTCAGAGTTTATCTGCATCACTCGACAAAGCGTTGGCAACAATGCCAAGCGACATTCCATTAGGCGTAGAGTTAGACGTTGATGCCATCGTCGGTATGCCTGCAAGTGCCCTGACCTATCAAGGCTTCACAAGTAGCGACGCCGAATATTTTGTTTACCGTATGGCTCAGGCTCGAAATGCTAAATATTTGCACTTATGTGAAGCAGCCCCGGCTAGACACCCACTTGGTGAGCAGGCGGGTATTGAACATTGCGGCCAAATACTAACGAACCTTGCGAACGCTTATTTAAGTACCCGTCAACAGAGGCGCTAAACACTGTCGCAGCCAAAACCTATGTAAAGGTAAGTCGCTCCTAGTTATTGAGGCAGCCTTTGTTTCAGCCAGCTGATCAAAATATTGCTGTTCTGTGGCCGAGAAAAGTAAAACCCTTGCGCTGCCACCGTACCAATGCTTTTTACAAACTCGAGTTGCCCGAGAGATTCAATACCTTCGCCAATCACGCGACAGTGCTTTTCTTGATGCATCTCTACAATGCCTTTTACCAAGGATTTGGTATGCCCCATATACTCAGGTTCTTGCGTCATATTGCGCGACAGTTTCACGTACTCAAAACGCAGTGCGGGTAATTTAGCTAGCACCAGCGGCGCATCACCAAAACTATCGACGCACATTTTTACACCCAAATTCTTCAAACGACTGATCATCGCAATTTCTTGCTCATCTAGTTCTGCAAGCATACAAGCTGGACATTCGATAATGATAGCGCCAGGGCTTAACTGATGGTTGAGCATGGTGTAGTCAATAAACTCGATAAAGCTTTCGCTCAAGAGCTCAGCACCAAAAACATTAATGCTGATGGGAACGCTGATCCCTTCCATTTTCAGTGCCAATGCGATTTCGCAAGCACGCTCTAGTACATATTCAGCAACGGGAATGGCAAGTCCAACTAAACGAATATCATCAATAAACTCATTGGCACTTAAAATCCCTTGCTTTGGATGCTGCCAGCGCAACAGTAATTCCACAAACTCAATGCTGTTATCTTCATGACGAACGACAGGATGGAAATAGAGCTCAAATTCAGATCTAAAGTTGATTTTAGCTAACTCCGACAACCTCACCTGTTGCTCCAAGCGATGAATTTGCATACGTTGTTGGTAGGGAACAACTTGTTGCTGACCATACTGTTGTGCTTCTGATTGTGTATCCAGCGCTAAAAATACACAAGAAATCAGATTCTCAAGCTGCCCCATCTCTTCATCGCAATTCACGTAACTCGCACGCATCATGATCTCTAACGTGCAGCTACCAACATTGAATGGCTTTAAAGTGCTGTTTGATATTTCCTCTATCAGCTGCTCATGAAAGTGCTTACCATGCTTTAGCGAACATACAAACGCAAAGTTAAGACCACCTAGATGCGCCATTTTCGCAGTTTCATTGCCATGAGTGATGGCCATAACATCACCTGATTGCAAACATTGCGCAATACGATTAGCCGACTGAGCCAACAGCAAGTCACCAAACTCACGCCCTAAATGAAAATTCACCTGCTCGAAGCCCATGAGACGAACAAGCACGAGCATACAAGGGCTCCCTTCCGTTTGGCGATATTCATTAAAAGCACGTTTAAAGCTTTGCCGTCCAGGTAACCCCAAACTTTCATGCTCGGTGTGAGAATCATCGTGTTCTTTCAATTCAAATTCACTTGCGCTGCTATACGCTTGATAGGCAAGAAAAAGAACATACATAAATACGATAACAATTGCACCATGTTGTGCAGGAAGCGCCCACAGATATTCAGATACAGTCCACATTACCAAAGTGATTATTGCCGCCGCACTTATTAATAACAAACCACTTTTATGCTCCTGCAGACCATGGAACAAATACAGAAGTAGCGTCAAAGTAAGTAAATGTAATGTAGTGATATTGCCCGTAAAGGCGAGCAGTATTGCAAGTGTTGCACTGCTAAAGTGGGCCAACTTGAGCATACCAGAGGGGCGCTGTAGCATTAATGCTAACACCCCCATTAAAATGGCTCCGGTCATACCTGCCATCATCGGTGTAATTAGTATCGCAATTCCTTCAGACAGCAATAATTCCGTGGCTCCGCCACTAGCTGTTGAAAATGAAAGCATAATTTGTTGCTTATAAAAGGATCATTACTGATTAAGTTTACCCAAGATCCACAAATTTGACAGGTCCGCTACACCAAATTGATAACTTAACTGTGCAGGATGGGTAATGTCCCATAACGCTAAGTCCGCCCGCGTTCCAACTTTCAATACTCCACGGTCGCTCAACCCCAAGGCTTTCGCAGCATTAACTGTAACACCGCTAAGCGCTTCTTCCGGTGTCATTCGAAATAATGTACATGCCATATTCAGCATTAATCGCAGTGAGCACAAAGGCGCAGTACCTGGATTGAAATCGCTAGCAAGTGCCATTGCTACTTTGTGCTTTCTGAGCAAGTCAATTGGTGGCAATTGCGTTTCTCGTAGGAAATAAAAGGCGCCGGGTAAAAGTACCGCAGTAACATCCCCGTTCGCCATTGCTTCCACACCAGCTTCATCGAGATATTCTATATGATCCGCTGAAAGCCCTTTAAACTTTGCCACCAGCTCGCTGCCATGTTGATTAGATAGCTGCTCAGCATGACATTTAACCTGTAACCCCAACTGTTGTGCTCGAATAAATACTTGCTCGGTTTGCTGATAGGTAAATCCGACGTTCTCACAAAATACATCAACAGCCGTTGCTAATTGGCGTGAAGCAACTTGTGGCAGCATCTCATCACAGACTAAATCAATGTAGGCTTGGCTATTGTCTTTGTATTCTGGGGGTAATGCATGCGCGCCCAAGAACGTGCTATGCACATCAATCGGGTGATGCTCATTAAGGAGCTGATTAATTTCTAGCAGTTTTAGCTCATTTTCAACATCAAGGCCGTAACCCGATTTACTTTCAACCGTGGTAACCCCTTCTTTGAGTAAACTATTCAAGCGGTTCTTAGCGTTAACATACAGCGTTTCTCTGTCTGCTAATCGTGTCTCCTTAACGGTACTTGCGATACCACCACCTTGCGCGGCAATCTGTTGATATGACGCCCCCAGTAATCGTTGCTCAAATTCGTTGGCCCGAGAACCTGCAAATAAAATATGCGTGTGACAGTCGATTAACCCTGGGGTCAACCATTGGCCATTGGCTTTATGAATAGGGGTTGCAATGGCGTCAACCTCAGGTAGTTCACTACGAGGGCCTAACCAATTAATTTTGCCATCTTTAATGGCAATCGCTGCGTTTTCTATCGCACCATAAGGAGTATCCAAATTGGGATCCATAGTTGCAATATTGACATCGATAATAAGCAAATCGGCTTCTAACATCATACTTGTCCTAATCTAAATCAAATCCATATGCCAACACATTAAAAGAAACTCGCTCACTGCGAGGTTTATTCATTGAGTCTATCAGGGATACTTGTATATACAAGAGAAGTGTGCCATCTTTATTTACATAAATATGAACTCGAGACAACAACTGTGCCTGAGCTCCCTAAATTTGCGCTGATAAAACAACATATTATCGATAATATTCGCGCCGCGCGCTGGCTTGAGAACGAGCGCGTTCCGTCGGAGAATGAGTTAGCTGACCAGTTTAATGTTAGCCGAATGACCGCAAGACGAGCATTGAGCGAGCTAACCGAAGCCGGAATTTTAACTCGTAGCCAAGGTCTAGGTACTTTTGTTGCCAGTTTTAAATCTCAGTCTTCGTTGCTTGAGATCCGCAACATTGCCGACGAGGTCAACGCACGCAATGGCAAATACTCTTGCACCGTACTAACGCTTGAGCTTATTGCGGCAGTAGCGCCTATCGCCATTGCACTGGGTGTAGAAGCGGACGCACCAGTCTATAGAAGCGTAATTGTACATAATGAAAATGAACAACCACTGCAAGTCGAAGAACGCTTCGTCAATCCGCAGTTGGCACCAGAGTATTTAGACCAAAACTTTGAACTGACTACCCCTCATGAATATTTATCTCAAGTCGCACCACTCACAGAGGCTAGACACACCGTTGAAGCAGTGATGCCATCACCAGAGGTTTGCCAGTGGCTTGGGCTTTATAATGAAGAACCATGCTTACAAATGATCCGCCGAACTTGGTCTGCAAAAGGCATTGTTAGTTTCGCGAGATTAATTTCGCCAGGCAGTAAATATCGCTTAGGTGGTCATCTCACCTTTAAGCAAAGGTCGTAACACATAAAGTGTCGCCAAACATCGCGACAGGTAAATCAAAACGACATGGCGGCCTAGATTGCCATGTAATACAAATAGACTAACAACCTAGCGAAACTAAGCAATCGCAACAACTAGTAGACGTTTCACTTAGGTTGTATATACAACAGGAGAGAGCAGAATGAGTGATAACCCAAGATTAGACCCTAACCGCGAGATCCGCGCGCCACGAGGTGCAGACATTACCGCAAAGAACTGGCTGACTGAAGCGGCAAAGCGAATGTTGATGAATAACCTTGACCCTGAAGTTGCTGAGCACCCAAATGCACTAGTAGTTTATGGCGGTATTGGCCGCGCCGCTCGCGACTGGGCATGCTTCGATAAAATCGTCGAAACGTTAGACCGCTTAGAAGAAGACGAAACCTTACTGGTGCAATCAGGTAAACCTGTTGGCGTATTCAAAACTCATAGCAACGCTCCTCGCGTCTTAATTGCTAACTCAAATTTAGTACCACATTGGGCTAACTGGGATCACTTCAACGAACTCGATAAAAAAGGCCTGATGATGTACGGCCAGATGACCGCTGGTTCATGGATCTATATTGGCTCACAAGGCATAGTACAAGGCACATACGAGACCTTTGTAGCTATGGCAAAGCAACACTTTAATGGTGAGGCAAAAGGCAAGTGGATCTTAACGGGTGGCCTTGGCGGCATGGGCGGCGCACAACCACTCGCAGCAACTATGGCAGGCTTTAGCGCCCTCGTTGTTGAGTGTGATGAGTCACGAATCGATTTTCGTCTTAACACACGCTATGTCGACCGAAAGGCAACCACACTTGATGATGCGTTAGCTATCATTGATGAAGCGAAGGCTGCAGGACAACCTGTATCGGTTGGCCTGCTGGGCAATGCAGCGGATGTTTATGCTGAATTGGTTGAGCGCAATATCACGCCTGACGTAGTGACCGACCAAACTTCTGCACACGACCCATTAAACGGCTACTTACCGCAAACGTGGACTATGGCTCAAGCAGCCGCGCTTCGCGAAAGCGATCCACAAGCGGTTGTAAAAGCCGCAAAACAATCTATGGCGGTGCAAGTACAAGCCATGCTAACGCTGCAATCGCGCGGGGCTGCAACAACTGACTACGGGAATAACATTCGCCAAATGGCCTTAGAAGAAGGGGTTGATAACGCCTTTGATTTCCCGGGTTTTGTTCCTGCCTATATTCGTCCACTATTTTGCCAAGGTATAGGTCCATTCCGTTGGGTTGCACTGTCTGGCGATCCTGAAGATATTTATAAAACAGATGCGAAAGTTAAAGAGCTTATCCCAGACGACCCACACCTTCACAATTGGTTAGACATGGCGCGCGAGCGCATTCAATTCCAAGGCCTGCCAGCTCGTATTTGCTGGGTTGGACTGAAGGACAGAGCCCGTTTAGCAAGAGCATTCAACGAAATGGTCAAAAATGGAGAGCTCAAAGCACCGATTGTGATTGGTCGGGATCACTTAGATTCAGGCTCTGTAGCCAGTCCAAACCGTGAAACGGAATCAATGATGGATGGCTCAGATGCAGTATCGGACTGGCCGTTACTTAATGCCTTGTTAAATACGGCTGGCGGTGCAACTTGGGTCTCGCTGCATCACGGCGGTGGCGTCGGTATGGGCTTCAGTCAACATTCGGGGGTCGTTATTGTCGCAGATGGTACAGACGAAGCAGATGCTCGCTTATCTCGCGTACTATGGAATGACCCAGGTACCGGTGTAATGCGTCATGCCGATGCCGGCTATGACATAGCCAAAGACTGTGCGAAAGAACAAAAACTAGATTTACCTATGCTGGAAGGAAAGTAAGTATGTACTCACTGAATTTAATCCCAGGCCAACTGACTCTAAGCACGTTACGACAAGTCAATCAACAGCCTGTTCATCTCAGCTTAGACGAGTCAGCGAAAACCGCTATTGCTAACAGTGCAGACACCGTTCAGCAAGTTATCCAAGAAGGACGCACCGTTTACGGCATTAATACGGGTTTTGGCTTACTGGCCAACACCAAAATTGCAAAAGACGAATTAGAGTTGCTCCAACGCTCTATTGTACTGTCGCACGCAGCCGGTATTGGCGAGTTAATGGACGATAACACCGTTCGACTAATGATGGTGCTAAAAATCAACTCGCTATCTCGTGGTTTCTCTGGGATCCGCTTGGATGTAATTGAGTTCTTAGCGGCCTTGGTTAATGCAGAAGTCTATCCTTGTGTGCCCAAGAAGGGCTCCGTTGGAGCATCTGGCGATCTCGCCCCACTATCGCACATGTGTTTACCAATCCTTGGCGAAGGCCAGGTTCGCTATCGTGGCGAGCTTATCGATGCCATCGATGGGCTAAAAATAGCTGGACTTGAACCACTTACTTTAGCTGCAAAAGAAGGCCTCGCACTACTTAACGGTACACAAGCATCTACTGCTTTTGCACTGCAAGGCCTATTCAGAGCTGAAGATCTTTATGCGCAAAGCTGTGTCGTAGGTTCGATGAGCATTGAAGCGGCTATGGGCAGCCGTTCGCCATTTGATGCGCGTATTCACGAAGTCCGTGGTCAGCAAGGTCAAATCGACACCGCAATGGCGTTTAGAGATATCTTACAGACTCGCTCAGAAATAAGTGATGCTCATGTTGATTGTGAAAAAGTACAAGATCCTTATTGCTTGCGTTGTCAACCACAGGTGCTTGGCGCCTGTTTAACCCAGATCCGCCAAGCCGCTGAGGTGATCCTCGTAGAATCCAATGGGGTAACAGATAACCCGCTGGTATTTGCTGATGCTGGGGATATTATTTCTGGCGGCAACTTCCATGCTGAGCCTATCGCGATGGCGGCTGATAACCTAGCGCTTGCCATTGCTGAAATTGGTGCATTGGCTGAACGTCGTATCGCGCTGCTTATTGATTCGAGCTTATCAAAACTGCCTCCCTTCTTGGTTAACAATGGCGGTGTAAACTCGGGCTTTATGATTGCGCAAGTCACCGCTGCAGCACTGGCCTCTGAAAACAAAACACTCGCACATCCAGGCAGTGTTGACAGCCTCCCAACCTCGGCAAACCAAGAAGACCATGTTTCTATGGCAACCTTTGCGGCAAGGCGCTTACAGGAAATGGCTGACAACACCCAAGGTGTACTCGCTGTTGAATATCTTGCTGCAGCGCAAGGGTTAGATTTTAGAGCGCCACTTAAGCCGTCCGATAAAGTGGCTACAGCTCAGCAAATATTACGTGCAGTTGTGAGCTTTTATGACAAAGATAGGTATTTTGCACCGGATATTGAAAGTGCTAATGCGTTACTGGGTCAAGCTGCACTGGCGCACTTGCTACCAGCACAACTCTTACCTTCAGCCTAACTCAGATTCATTAACAATGGGATGATGGTAGGCAAAGCCGAGTTCGGTAATACGCTCGGCTTTAATAATACGCGATTCCTCTTTTGACGAAGCGAAACTTGGCATCTCATTCCCTAACTTTTCACAGTGATATTGATAAAACGCCTGTCTCGTGGGGTGTGCTGGATAGCAAACATTATAAATGTCTGCAGCATCCTGCCACTGCGCGATCACGGTATTGATTGCAGTAACAACATCGCCCCGGTGAACCATATTCACTCTACCATTCGCTGAGCTAGACAAAGTCTTTCCTACTACAAATCGCCCAGGCTCCCTATCCGGACCTTGAAGACCTGCTAAGCGTACAACCTTGCCGCCTGCGTTAAGCACCATCTCTTCAGCAGTTCTAAGTATATCAACACGCCTGTTGGCTTTATCCGCTAACTTACCTTGTTCATCATACTCACCATTTTCGGTGCTATAAACCCCAGTGGTCGAACACAATAAGAAGCCTGCTGCTGACATCTTCTTTGCAAGTAACAATACCTGCTCTAGCGTTTCTAAATAGTTACTATCAACATGCCTAGCTCTTGGTGGGATCGCACATACCCAATACGCGTCGTGTAAAGAAATAGAGTGCGCTAAAGTCCCATTTTCAGTTAAGACCAGCTGCCTTGACCAGCTATGCATCTTGTTTGCTTGGGTTCTGGTGCCTTCGACTTGCCACCCTCGAAACTCGGCTTCGCGACACAACGCTGCACCGAGCCAACCCGCGCCCAGTACGACTAAACTATGATTTAATACTTTCATATGGATATTGCCTTAACCAGGAAGTTACCTTGTATTATCTATGTAAAAGAAGTTAACGCAAACGGTGGCGTTCTCTTTTTATCTATGGTTTGATTACCGCTTGCATAAGCTAAAAATAAGAACTGTCATGCTTGAGAATTTATCCCTTAGAAAGAAAATATTGCTGCTAATTGGCGGCACCATTTCCGTATTATTAATTATCGCATCAAGCTTTTTCGTCAGCCATATTGCAACGCTCTCTCGAGATGGTATTGAGCGAGAAACGCAAAGCTATATTCAAGCCGAAAAATTAGCGATGGAAGCATTTTTTGGCCAATACGGCAAAGTAGTTGAAACCTTTGTTTCTACGCCTCACAACATTCATTGGTTTGAAAATTACAATACTCGTGGCGCCGATCTGACTAAAGATAAAGACTATCAAGAGGTCAATGAAGACTTAGTTAGAATCGCCAAGGGTGATGACAATATTCTCTCAGCCTTTATTGCCTCAGCAAACACCGGTGAATATTTTAAAGAAAATGATCGTACCTCAGCATATTCAGATGGCAGACCTTACTATGCTTATAAACGCCCATGGTGGCAAGATACGCTTGATGTAGGTAAATTGTATGTCGGTCCAATTGCAACCGATATCAATACCGGTGCGGTGTCTGCAGTGATCCGTCAACCTATCTACAATAACAGCGGTAAACTCGTCGCTATGGGTGGCGTCGACTTACAGATCAATAAATTGAACGATATGGTTGAACGTATCAAATTTCAAGATAAAGGTTTTGGCTTTTTGCTCGATGGTGATTTAAATGTTGTGCATTTATCCAAGCGTACTGGTCATTCACTCTCTACCACTGATGAAGGCGAGAAAGGCAAAGAAGGTTTAGATGGCCTTGAATCTCAGTTTGCCAATACATCAGGCTTTGACGATCTGAATGCCGCTATCAAACGTAACCCCGTTGGCAATAGTACGGTCACGTTCAAAGGGGAAGCGTATTATGTTGTTTATGACAATGTAAAATTAGACAACCCCCTATTAAATTGGCACGTTGGCCTACTCATTCCGGTGTCGCTGATCGAAGCGCCGGTGAATGACGCCGTAATGAGCACAATCACAGCCTTGATTATTATCTTAGCCATTATCGTGGCAATGATCTTACTCGCCACGCAAATGATCACTAAGCCGATTGTAGCGCTTACCGAAACCATGCGAGACATCGCATCAGGTGAAGGCGACCTGACTAAACGTATCGATATCACCAGTAAAGATGAAGTTGGTCAACTCGCGCTGCATATGAATACCTTCATCGATAAACTTAGAGCAATGATGCTCGATACCGCAGCACAAGCTGAGCAATTAAGTAATGCTTCCGCCCAATTGCGTGAAGTATCAAACAATACTAACTGTGAGATTCAGCGCGAAAAGGAACAGGTAGATAGCGTAAGCGCGGCAGTGACCGAGATGGCAGCTACAGTGACTGAAATCTCACGTAATGCACAAGAGACCAACCAAGCCGCTGATGTCGTGCAACGTATTACCAATGAAGGTGCGGGACGTTCATCACAAGCTCAAGAAGTCATGACTGAACTTGCACTTCATATTGGTGAGGCTGCAAAAGTGGTTGCCGGACTTGAACAAGAAACCAGTAACATAGGTGCCGTTATCGATGTGATTAACGGTATTGCTGAACAAACGAACTTACTGGCACTCAATGCTGCCATAGAAGCCGCCAGAGCGGGCGAGCAAGGTCGAGGCTTTGCGGTGGTTGCTGATGAAGTCAGATCGCTTGCAAGCCGCACGCAAGAGTCTACCGATGACATCCGCAATATGATCTCTCGTTTACAGCAAATTGCCCAACAAGCTTCAGTGATGATGCAGCAAGGTCAAGACCGTGCAGAGGGGACCGTGGAGGAAACTCAGGCCGTGCTGGATGCCTTGAAAGAAATCACAGAGTCGGTCACAACAGTACAAGACCAGAGTCATCAAATTGCGACATCAACAGAGCAGCAAACCGTTGTTGCAGAAGATATTAACAATAGTCTTAACCAAATAAATGAACTCGTTAATAGCACTGCCAACCACGCCAATGTACTGGCAGATGAAGCCCGCGACTTGAACGACTTAGCCAAGGCACTGAACTCAACGGTCAACCAATTTAAGCTTTAATCAAACACTAAAACACGTCGCAATCGCGGCGTGTTTTGATCTGAGGCAAATCTAACCCAGACGGTAAAAAGTACACTGATACTCTAATAAAACTCGAGAGTGCGTATCGTGATTAATTTACCTATTTGGAATGATTCCCTTATCAACAAGTACAATATATCTGGTCCTAGATATACCTCATATCCAACGGCCCTGTCGCTTGAGTCTGGTTACAGCCAAAACGAATTACAAGCTGCTATTACAGGCTCTAAATCTCGCTCACTCTCGCTGTATATTCATATCCCTTTTTGTCATCAACTATGCTACTACTGTGGCTGTAATAAAATCATTACTCGTCATCAATCCAAAGCTGACGTTTACCTCGATTACTTAGCACAAGAAATCGCAGCAAAAGCACCGCTATTTTCTGAGTATTGTGTTGAACAACTTCATTTAGGCGGTGGGACACCAACTTTCTTAACTACAGAGCAAATGACACGTCTAATCGAAATGCTGAATAGTGCATTTAACTTCTCTCAAAGTGCACAACGTGGTATTGAAATAGACCCAAGATCACTTGCGCCAAATATGATGCGCCATCTATATGAGCTTGGATTTAATCGTGTGTCTTTTGGCGTACAAGATTTTAATGATGAAGTGCAAGCCGCGGTAAACCGCCCACAGCATCTAGACGAAGTGCTGGCCATCTTAACTGAAGCGAGAACGCTCGGTTTTAAATCTATTAATATGGATATGATCTATGGGCTACCATTCCAAACGGTAGAGAGCTACAAGCAAACGATTGAGCAACTTATCGCGCTTTCTCCCGATAGAGTCTCTGTATTTAACTATGCCCATCTTCCGGATAGATTTGCAGCACAGCGAAAGCTAAAAGAAGCCGATATGCCAAGTGCGGGAGAAAAACTTGAGATCTTTAAGCAAACACTGGAACAGATGACCTCCGCTGGGTATCAATTCATCGGCATGGATCACTTCGCCAAAAAAGACGATGAACTGGCTATGGCGCAAAATGAAGGGCATCTACACCGTAATTTTCAGGGCTATACCACTCATGGCGAGTGCGACCTATTGGGCCTTGGTGTGTCATCCATTTCCCAAATAGGTCATATGATCTTACAAAATGAAAAAGAGTTAAAACTTTATTATCAGGCTTTAAGTGATAAAAGATGTGCGATCACTAAAGGGATAACCTTAAATGGTGATGATGAAATACGCGCGGCTGTGATCAAACAGCTTATTTGTCACTTTGAATTAGATAAAAAGGTGTTCGAGCAACGCTATGATATAAATTTTGACGAGTATTTTGCTCAGGCACTTAACGCACTAGAGCCGCTAGCTGCTGATGGACTGGTAGAACTGAATGAACACACCATAAAAGTCACCAGTAGCGGTAATTTATTTATTCGCATTATTTGTATGTGTTTTGATGCCTACCTACAAAACCAAGTAAAAAACACCCGCTTCTCTCGCGTTATTTAACCACTTTACCCTCTCAAAGTTACAACAAACTTAGCCATTCGATATATCGAATGGCTAAGTTTTTGGATAACAGAGCTGTCGAATAGCGCTTCGCTTATCCTAATCGATGGATACACCACCTCCGACCATACTGCTCAGTGCTGATGTAGTGGGAGCAAGTTTACCTCGCGATGTGTTGATTGCTTGTGATATGTTCTTTTCAAATCCCACATAGCAAACGTTGCTGCAACGGGTTTGACGTACATGGATGTACTAATGTCGATATTAGATCCATGGATGAATGCTGTTAATCGACCTTTAATAAGGCCCTAGCTCGCTACGAACTAGGATGTTTTATTCTTTTTGCTTGAGAAGCCCAACAGCTCGGCGGGTAAACCACCTCCGACCACGCTGCTCAGTGCTGATGTGGTGGTAGGAGCGAGTTCACCTCGCGAGGTTTTATATCTCAAATCTCTATGCCCCGAACAGCAAAAAACCCGTCGCATTGCTGCACGGGTTTCTCTAATAAGGCCCTGACGATGTTCTACTTTCACATGGGAAGCCCACACTATCATCGACGCTGTTTTGTTTCACTTCTGAGTTCGGCATGGGGTCAGGTGGTTCCAAAACGCTATGATCATCAGGAAATCTGGGTGCAAATGTCTAATGACATCGTGCCTCGCACGAGCATTCCATTTGCGCAAGGTGAACCGATTTCGCGATATCGCTGAGGTTGGTCACCTTGTTTAATTCTTAAATCTGGAAAAAGCTTATTAAATTCTTCTGTCTACTTC